>DATFGC010000420.1:0-6147 GCA_035249765.1 Gemmatimonadales bacterium
CAACGGGGGCCGGGATCACCCCCGGAACGAGTTCGAGAGTTATGTCACCCGCTACGGGGTGACCGGGCACGCCAGCCGGGAGCTGCCCCTCCGGGGTGGCGACACCCGCCCCGGCGACGTGATGATCAGCCACGACATGTCGCTCTGCGTGCTCTGCACCCGCTGCGTCAGGGCCTGCGAGGACATCCAGGAAGTGGGCGTCCTCGATGTGGCCCGGCGGGGAGCCCATACCGAGATCATCGTGGGGGGCGACGGCGACCCTGACCATGCCGGCTGCACCTGGTGCGGCGAGTGCGTCCGGGTCTGTCCCACCGGCGCCATCTTCGAGGTGATGCCCCGGAAGCGGTTCAGCCAGGCGGCCATCCGGGAGCCTGACCGGGTGGTGCGCTCGGTCTGTCCCTACTGCGGCGTCGGCTGCCAGATCGACATCCACGCCCGGGGCACCGAGGTGGTGCGGGTGACCTCACCCTGGATCGAGGAGCGGACTCCCAACCAGGGCTCTACCTGCGTCAAGGGACGCTTCGGCTACGATTTCCCCCAGCACCGCGACCGGCTGCTCCGGCCCCTGATCCGGAAGGGATGGGAACGGCACGGCGACCGGTGGATCTGGACCGGGGAATCGCCCCGCTACCGGAGCGGCGAGTGGCTCACGGTTGCCGAGGAGGGCAAAGGCCGGAAGCCGCGCCCCCCGATGCGGCAGGTCGGGAAGCCGCCCCTCACCGGCCTCCCCCTGGTGGATGACGGAGACGTCCGGGACCGCAACGCCACGCCGGCAGAGTGGTACGAGAGTTTCCGGGAAGCGAGCTGGGAGGAGGCGATGAGCCTCACCGCCCAGGAGCTGGCCCGGCTCCGCGACACGGTGGGCCCCCAGTCGCTGGCGGCGTTCTCATCCGCCAAGTGCAGCAACGAGGAGAACTACGCCCTGATGCGGATGGTGCGGGCCGGGTTCCGCACCAACAGCGTGGACCACTGCACCCGGCTCTGCCACTCGACCTCGGTGGCCGCGATGAACCGCGCCCTGGCCACCGCCGCCGCGTCGGGCTCGATGCGGGAAATCGAGGAAGCCTGCGACGTCATCTTCATCGCCGGCGCCAACACCACGGAAAGCCACCCGGTCTTCGGGGCCCTGATCAAGCGGGCCCGGGCCAAGGGGGCCACCCTCATCGTCGCCGACGTGCGGACGACCGAGCTCGCCGGCCTGGCGGACATCCACCTGCAGATGCTCCCCGGCACCGACGTCGCCCTCTACAACGCCATGCTGGCCCATATCATCCGGGTGGGCCTGGTGGACCGCGAATTCATCCGGAACCGGACCACCGATTTCGACAAAGTCGAGGCCGCGGTGGCCCCCTATACCCTGGAGGTCGCGGCCCGGATCACCGGGATTCCGGCCGACCTGATCCGCGGCGCGGCCGAGCTCTATGCCCGCGGGCCGAATACCTCGACGCTCTGGGCCATGGGCCTCACCCAGCACGCCACCGGCACCGACATCGTGGCCAGCCTGCTCAACCTGCTCCTGGCCTGCGGCATGATCGGCCGCTGGGGCGCCGCGATGATTCCGATCCGGGGCCAGAACAATGTGCAGGGCGCCAGCGACGTGGGCGCGATTCCTTTCGCCTACACCGACTACCGCCCGGTCAAGGATCCGGCCAACCGGAAGGAGTACGCGGCGGCCTGGGGGGTGGCCGAAGAGTCGCTCTCCCTCGACAACGGCCTCATGGTCACCGAGATCGTGAAGGAGGGGAGCCCGGTCCGCGGGATGTTCATCATGGGCGAGAATCCGGTGCTCTCCGACCCCAACGTCGCCAAGGCCGAGGAATGGGTGCGGAAGCTCGAATTCCTCGCGGTCCAGGACCTCTTCCTCACCGAGACCGCGCGCTGGGCCGACGTGGTGCTGCCCGGCTCCTCCTTCGCCGAGAAGGAAGGCACCTTCGCCAACACCGACCGGCACATCCAGCTGGCGCACGCCGCGGTGCCCACCCCGGGCGACGCCCGCCAGGACCTCGATATTCTGGTGGACCTGTCCCGCCGGCTCGGGCTCGCCACCCCGTTCGAGACTCCGTCCGAAGTGATGGACGAGATCGCCCGGGTGACGCCCACCTGGCGGGGAGTGTCCTACGAGAAGCTTCGGCGGGACGGGGCGCTCCAGTATCCGGTGTTGACGGCCGACTCGCCCGGAACACCGTTCCTGTTTGCCGATCGCTTTCCCACCGCCGACGGCCGGGCCCTCCTGGTGCCGGTGGAATACCTCCCCCCCTCGGAGCTGCCCAGCGAGGAGTATCCCTACTTCCTCAATACCGGGCGGCAGATGTACCACTGGCATACCGGAACCATGACCCGGCGCGCCGAAGGCCTCGATGCGAGGGAGCCGGTTCCGATCGTCGAGATCTGCCCGTCGGACGCCCTCGAGCTCGGCGTCTCCGAGGGGGACACCGTGCGGGTCACCTCGCGGCGGGGCAGCCTGCTGATCGGAGTCCGCATCTCGGAGCGGCAGGCGCCCGGCCAGGTCTTCATCCCGATGCACTTCCGCGAAGCAGCGGCCAATCTGCTCACCAATCCCGCCCTCGATCCTTACGCCAAGATTGCCGAATTCAAGGTGAGTGCGGTACGAATCGAGCCCTGTCCCGTCCGTGCTGCGGGTTGAGACCCGACCCGCGGTGAGTCCAATCCCGGCCGTCGGGACCAGGGACATCATTCGGCTGGCGTTGTTCCTTGGCCTGGGATATGGCTTCGCGGAAGCATCGCTGGTTTCGATCTTCGCCCTGATTCCCGGAGCGCTGGCCTGGCGGACCGGCAACTCCGCTCCGGTCCTCCTGGTCGCGCCCGCCTTTTACGCGCTGGCGTTTCTCCCCGCGGGCCTGCTGGCCGCAGGCCTCCGTCGTCTGCTTCCTGGGCTGCCCTGGGATCAGGTCCTGGTCTGGGTGCTCGGCTCCGGGTCGGGGTATCTGGCCGCGAGTCTCCAGACCCAGGTGTTCTCCACCGCCGCCGCGCTGATCCTGGGGGTGGCGACCGGCACCGTTCTGACCCGGGTGTACCGCCGGGTCCGGGCTCCGCTGCTGGCCCGGCCGGTACCGGTACTGCTCCTGCTGACGGGAGTTCCCGTGCTGGTCGGCGGGACGGCGCTGGGCGCGGCCGCCATCCGCGAGCGGCGCGCGATGGCTCGGCTTCCGCCCGCGCCGAGGGGAGCCGCCAACGTCCTCCTCCTCGTGATGGACACCCAGCGCGCCGACCACCTCTCGACCTACGGCTACTTCCGTCCCACCTCCCCGCGGATTCAACAGCTCGCCCGAGAAGGCATCGTGTATCGGCAGGCCTTCGCCCCTTCCTCCTGGACCCTGCCGTCCCACGCCGGGATGCTCACCGGACGCCGCTTCGACGAGCACCGCGCCGGCCTCATCCGGCGGCCCTACCTCGACCGCGAATTCCTCACCCTGGCGGAAGCGCTGGCCCGCGAGGGCTATGCCACCGGGGGCTTCGTCTCGAATACGTTCTGGGCCGGGAGACAGACTCGCATCAATCGCGGGTTCATCCATTACGAGGATTTCTACGGGAATCTGGCCGACGCGGTCAGCCGGACCGCGCTCGGCAGGCTGCTGGCGTACCAGGTGCTGCCAAAATTCGGGTGGCAGGATATTCCCGGTCGGAAACGCGCCGGGGAGATCAACCGGGATTTTCTCGATTGGCAGGCCACCCTCGGGGACCGGCCCTTCTTTGCCCTGCTCAATTACATGGATGTGCACGGGCCGTACCTGCCCCGGCCGCCGTATCTGGGGCGATTCCGCCCGGAGCACCCAGCGGCCGGGAGCGGCACGATCGACCTGGGCGCGGTCGACGCCGAGACCCGGCCTCCGACTCCGCAACAGCTCGCCCTCTGGGTCGATCGCTACGATGAGTCGGTACTCGAGCTGGACGCCAAGATCGGGGCCCTCATCGACGAGCTGCGAAGCCGCGCCCTGCTCGACCGGACCCTGGTCATTGTGACCTCGGACCACGGCGAGGCGTTCGGGGAGCACGGCATGATCTATCATGGCGGGAGTCTCTACCCCGAGCAGCTGCACGTGCCCCTGGTGTTCCGGCTTCCCAACGCCGCCCGGGCGGGCACCGTGGTGAGCGCTCCGGTATCGCTGATGCAGATTCCCGCCACGGTCGCCGAGATCACCGGGCGGGCGCTCACCCGGTTCCCGGGCCCCTCGCTGCTCGGGACGAGCCCGTCCTCGAAAGTGCTGGCCGAGGTGGGATTCCGTCCTCTGGTGCCGAAGAGCTGGCCCGCCGGACGAGGCGGGCTCCGCACCCTCATTACCGCGGAATGGCAATTCATCCGGAACGACGATGGGACCGTCGAGCTGTTCCATCGGGTGAGCGATCCGTCGAGCATCCACAATCTGGCCGGCGATCTCCGCCGTGCCGCGGCGCTGGCCGGTATGCGCGCCGGACTGGATTCGGTGCAGGCGCTGGTCCGGCGCTGACCCGCACCGACCGGGTGACCGCGCGACGTCACATATAGCCGTCCCGCCGCAAGGTCTCGAGCCCTCCCGCGTCCTCGCGGTCCTGGGCGCGACCGGAGCGCTCCGCGACGTTGGCGAATTTGCCGGTGCGCAGCTCGGCCACGATCTCCCCGACGGTGCGCGCCGTGGACACGACCGGCTGGGTGCACGGATAGCAGCCCAGGGAGCGGTACCGGGTACCCTGGCCCTGATCGTAGTAGAGTGACACCGTGGGAATGGACTCCCGTTCGATGTACTCCCAGATGTTGAGCTCGGTCCAGTCGAGCAGCGGGTGGATCCGCACGTGGGTGCCCGGCGCAAAGTCCGTCTTGTACTGGTTCCAGAACTCGGGTGGCTGCTCCCCGATGTCCCAGGTGCTCTGCTGGTCCCGGGGCGAGAAGTAGCGCTCCTTCGACCGGCTGCCTTCCTCGTCGGCCCGCGCCCCCACAATCACTCCCGTGAAGGCCTCGAGCTGCCGATCCGGCTCGTATTCCCCGGAGGCCAGGTTGAGCCGGCGGCGGGGCCATTCCCCGCTGAGCGTGTACTTGAGCGCGTCGGTCTTGAGCAGCCGGCAACAGGTCAGCCGGTTCACCGCGCCGTCGGGAAAGGTCCGCCGGGCTCTCAGGGCCTCCTCGTTCTGCCCCACGATCATGGTGAGCCTCCACTCCCGGGCCAGCCGGTCCCGGTAGTGGATCATCTCGGGGATCTTGAAGGAGGTGTCGATGTGCACCAGGGGAAAGGGCACATGCCCGAAGAACGCCTTTCGGGCCAGCCAGAGCAGCACGGTGCTGTCCTTCCCGATCGACCAGAGCATGCAGAGGCTCTTGAAGTTCGCGAAGGCTTCCCGGAGGATGTGCACGCTCTGGTGCTCGAGCTGGTCGAGGTATCCCATCAGCCCTTCAGGTATCGCTGTTCCAGAAGCGCGAGAATCCGCCCGCCCGCTTCCGCCACGGACATGGTGCTGGTGTCGAGGGTGAGCTCCGGGTTTCGGGGCACCTCGAACGGATCGTCGAGCCCGGTAAAGTGGCTGATTTCGCCCCGCCGCGCCCGGGCGTACAGCCCCTTCGCGTCTCGCCGCTCGCACTCCGCCAGCGGTGTGCTCACATGGACCTCGATGAAGTTCCGGCACAGCCCGCGCACGAACCGCCGGGAATCTTCGTACGGCGAGACGAAGGAGGCAACGACAAACACTCCGTGCTGCTCCAGCTTGCTGGCCAGGTAGCCGATCCGGCGGAGGTGCTCTTCACGCTCGCCCCGGGTGAATCCGGTCTGCGGAAAAATCGCCCGGACCGCGTCGCCGTCGAGGCACTCCACCCGGAATCCGCGGGCCCGCAGCGCGTCGCCGACCCAGGCGCCCACCGTGCTCTTGCCCGCACCGGAGAGGCCGGTGAGCCAGACCACGGCGGGGGCAACCTCCTGCTTCCCGAAGCCCAACCGGTCCCAGACCCTTTCATGAAACCAGAACAGTCCGATCTTGGCGACGAATTCGACCCCCCCCACGGCCAGCGAGAGCGCGAGACGCCGGGTGAGCAGGAGCACCAGTAACGTGGTGGCGACACTGCCGAGCACCCGCCAGCTGATCGCCTTGGCGATCGAGCGGGCGTGGGTCTCCCGGAACATGGCGCGGCTCATGCCGGTGGAATGATCCCCTTCGACTGGAGCA
>DATFGC010000421.1:0-3978 GCA_035249765.1 Gemmatimonadales bacterium
TTCCTCCCCTCGACCGGCCGCGTCCGGCGGCTCGAGCTGCCCCAGGGGCCGGGGGTGCGCTGGGACGGCGGGATCGCCGAGGGCTTCGAGGTCGGGCTGCACTACGATCCGCTGCTCGGCAAGCTGGTGGTGCACGCCGAAGACCGGCCGGCCGCGATTCGCCGGATGCGGCGAGCCCTGGGGGAGCTGGTCGTGGTCGGGGTGGCCACCAACCAGGCCTTCCACCAACGACTGCTCGCCGACCCCGAGTTTCAGCGCGGCGAGGTCGACATCCAGTTCCTGGACCGGCGGGAAGATCTGCTCACCGGTCCGGCCGACCCGGCCCAATCCGCGCGCATCGCGGTGGCCGCCGCGCTGGCCGAGGAGGACCGCCGCCAGCACCGCAAGCCGGCGGTCTCCGTCGCGGAGGAAAACGGCGGTGAATGGAGCCGCGTCGGCCGGCTGGAAGGGCTCCGGTGAGCGAAGCGGTCCGGATCAAGGGAATCGCGGCCGGGGGCGATGGAGTCGGAACGCTGAGCGATGGCCGCACCGTCTTCGTGCCCCGAACCGCCACCGGCGACCTGGCCGAGCTCACCGGGATCACCCTGGCCCGACGGTTTGCCCGGGCCCGGCTGGCGCGCCTGGTCGAGTCGTCACCCGATCGGGTCACCCCGCCCTGTCCCCACTACCTGCGCGACGACTGCGGAGGCTGCCAGCTGCAGCACCTGCACGCCGACGCCCAGCGCGCCGCGCGGCGCCGCCTGGTGGCGGACGCGCTCCAGCGGATCGGCCGGCTCGAGGCCGCCGAGCCCTGCCTGGAGGAGAGTGACCGGGAGTGGGAGTATCGCGCCAAGATCTCCCTGACCGCCCGGGGAGCGGTCATCGGATACCACAAGGTCGGCCGCCCCGATCTGGTGTTCGAGCTGCGGCGCTGTCCGATCGCGCGGCCGGAGCTCAATCAGCTCTGGAGCGCGCTCCGGGCCCGGCGGGATCTGCTTCCCCGCAACACCGTGAAGGTGGTCCTGCGGGTGGACCGGCAGGGTGGACGGCACGTGCTGGTTCGGGTGAAGGGCGCCCAGGTCTGGATCGGGGCGCGGGAAACCGGCGAGCATCTCGAGCGGGCAGGGGTCCCGGCGGTGCTCTGGTGGCAACCGGAAGGCGGGGCACCCCGCACCGTCTTCGGCGCCCGGGAGGCGTTTCCCGCCATGGTGTTCGAGCAGGTGCACCCGGGTATGGGTGACCGGGTCCGGGAGTACGAGGTGGCCTCGCTGGGGCCGGTTACCGGAGAACACGTCTGGGATCTCTACGCCGGGATCGGAGAGACGACCCGCGCCCTCGCGGCCGCCGGGGCCAGCGTGGAGAGCGTCGAGTCGGACCGGCGCGCGGTCGCCCTGGCCGAGGAGCGGGGACCGCACCAGAAGGTGACCCGCCATGCCGGGCTGGTGGAGGACCTGCTCCTCGCCCTCCGCCCTGCGGCGGCGGTCATCGTGAACCCGCCCCGCACCGGCCTGGGTGAGGAAGTCACCTCCCGCCTTTCCGCCCAGCCACCCGACCACCTTGTTTATGTCTCCTGCGATCCGGCCACCCTGGGCCGGGATATCGCCCGCCTGGGCAGCGCCTACCGGGTGCGGGACCTCCGCTCCTTCGATCTGTTCCCCCAGACCGCCCACGTCGAAACCGTGGTTCGGCTGGAGCGCGCATGAAATACCGGGTGACGGTGGGAGAAGCGGTCTTCCAGGTCGAGGTGGACGGCACCGCCGTCACGGTGGACGGGGTGCGTCACACGGCCGAGCTCCGGGAGGTGGACAACACCCTGCTCAAGCTCCTGGTCCTGGATCACGCCACCTGGGTCCTCCCGATGGAACCGGCCGGCGGGTCAGTCTGGGAAGTGTCCGACGGGGGGGAACGATTCACGGTCGAGGTGCTGGACGAGCGCGCGGCCCACATCCGGAGCCTGGTGGGCGAGGGGTCGCAGACCCAGGCACCCGCGGTCCTCAAGGCCCCAATGCCGGGTCTGGTGGTCAAGGTGCACGTGCAGCCGGGACAACACGTGGCCGGTGGCGCCAGCCTGGTGGCGCTCGAGGCCATGAAGATGGAAAACGACCTCAAGGCGAAGGGTCCGGGGGTGATCGCGAGGGTTCTGGTCGCTCCAGGGGAGACGGTGGAGAAGGGCACCACCCTGGTCACCTTTGCGCCTTGACCTAACCCATTGCGACCTGTTATCTTGCGAAGCTTTGTCGGAACTTTTAAGGCCTTAAGCGACAGGATCATGAAGACGTACAGCGCAACGCCGGACCAGATCCGGCACGATTGGCACGTGGTGGATGCCGCGGGGGTGCCCCTGGGCCGGCTCGCCAGTGCGGTTGCCCAGCTGATCCGGGGCAAGCACAAGCCCACGTTCACTCCCCACATGGACGGGGGAGATTTCGTGGTGATCCTGAACGCCGCCAAGGTCAAGCTGACCGGGAAGAAGCTCGACCAGAAGAAGTACTTCTCCCACTCCGGGTACATGGGGCACGAGAGCTTCACCCCGGTGCGGAATCTGCTGGAGACCGATCCCGAGCAGGTCATCGAGAAGGCCGTCTTCGGCATGCTGCCGAAGAATTCGCTGTCGAAGCAGCGGCTCCGGCTCAAGCTCAAGGTCTACGCCGGCAGCGAGCATCCCCACGCCGCGCAGCAGCCCAAGCCCTATGCCGTGAAGGTGAGTGCATGAGCGACGATCAGTTCCGGTGGCACGCCGTGGGGCGGCGCAAGACCAGCGTCGCGCGGGTCTACCTGACCCCCGGCACCGGCAAATGGGAAATCAACGGACGCACCCTGGGGGACTACTTTCCCCGCCCCTCGCTGGTCCAGCACATCCAGCAGCCCTTTACCGCCACCGATACCCTGGGCGCTTTCGACGTGAAGGCCCACGTGGATGGCGGCGGCATGTCGGGCCAGGCCGGCGCGATGCGGATGGCGATCGCCCGGACTCTGGTCCTGGCCGACGCGCTGCACCGGCCCAAGCTGCGCACCGGCGGCCTCCTGACCCGCGATTCCCGCGCGGTGGAGCGGAAGAAGCCGGGCCGGCCGGGGGCGCGGAAGCGGTTCCAGTTTAGCAAGAGATAGCCATCAGCCATCAGCCATCAGCCATCAGTCGGCTGAAGGCTGAAGGCTGAAGGCTGAAGGCTAACGTTCTCAACCCGGAAGGAATCACGCAGGCGCATGGCACAACCCCAGGTGCAGGACCTCCTCGAGGCGGGCGTTCATTTCGGGCATCAGACCCGGCGCTGGAACCCCAAGATGCGCCGGTTCATTTTCGCCGAGCGCTCCGGGATCTACATCATCGACCTCCAGAAGACGCTGGGGCAGATCCACAAGGCGCAGGAGCTCTTGCGCGGCGTGGTGCTCAAGGGTGACAACGTCCTTTTCGTCTGCACCAAGAAGCAGCTCAAGGCGCTGGTCCAGGGCGACGCGCAGTCGGCCAACTGCCAGTACGTCACCGAGCGCTGGCTGGGCGGCACCCTGACCAACTTCGCGACCATCAAGAAGCAGATCCGCCGGCTTCGGGAGCTGGAGCAGGGCAGCACCGAGGGGGATTTCGACAACTACACCAAGAAGGAAAAGCTGCTCTTCGAGCGGGAGCGGGTGAAGCTGTCCCGCAACCTCGAGGGCCTGAAGACCATGAGCCGGCTTCCCGGGGCGCTGTTCATCGTGGACGCGAAGAAGGAAAAGATCGCCATCCAGGAAGCCAACAAGCTGGGGATCCCGGTGGTCGCGATCGTGGACACCAACGCCGATCCCGACGTGATCACGGTGCCGATTCCCGGCAACGACGACGCGATCCGTTCGGTCTCGCTGATCACCAAGGCCCTCTGCGACGTGATCGTGGAATCGCGCTCCCAGGTGCCGGTGCGCGAGTCGGCCGATCACGACGACGCCGAGACCTACAGCACCGACGGCGGCAGCGAGGGCGATCCCGAGGCGGAGCGGCGGCGGCGGCGGACCGGAGCCCGGAAG
>DATFGC010000422.1:0-6547 GCA_035249765.1 Gemmatimonadales bacterium
CCGGCCGCGGCGGGCGCATCACGGTGCAAGACGTCGAATTGCTCCTGGGTTCTACCAGCCGTCCAGCCGTCCAGGTCCCCGCCGAGCGCAGCGAGGGGCCGTCCAGCCGCCTGATTCCCCATTCCGCCATGCGGCGCTCCATCGCCGAGCACATGGTGAAGAGCGTGGCTGCCGCTCCCCATGTGACCGCGCTGTTCGAAGCCGATCTGTCGGCCGTGATCCGGCATCGCGAGGCGCATCAGAAGGCGTTCACTTATACCGCCTACTTCGTCCGCGCCGGCGTGGCCGCGCTTCAGGCGGTACCGGAGGTCAACAGCCGCTGGCGGGACCAGGGGCTCGAGCTGTACGACGACTGCAACATCGGGATCGGGACCGCGCTGCCCGGCGGCGGGCTGATCGTTCCGGTGCTCCGCCAGGCCCAGAATCTGGACCTCGCCGAGACGGCCCGCCGGCTGGAGGATCTCACCACCCGGGCGCGGACCGGCAGTCTGGAGCCGCGGGAGGTCCAGGGCGGGACCTTCACCATCTCCAATCACGGGGTGAGCGGATCGCTGCTCGCGGCACCCATCGTGATCAATCAGCCCCAGTCCGCCATCCTGGGGATCGGCAAGCTGGAGCAGCGGGTCCGGGTCGCCCCGGGCGGCGGCTTCGAAGCCCGGCCCATGCTGTACGTGACCCTGACCATCGATCACCGCGCGCTGGATGGGTTCCAGGCAAATGCGTTTCTATCCCGCTGGGTAGAGGTGATCGAGCAATGGTCATGAGCGTCCCGAAGGTGGCCGGACTGGACGCCATTCTCACCCCCGCGCTGGTGGTGGATCTCGACGCGGTCCGCCAGAATATCGCGGCCACGCTCCGGCTCCTCGGGGGAGAGCCCAGCCGCTGGCGTCCCCATCTCAAGACCGCCAAGCTGGGCCTGATCATGCGGACCATCCGGGAGCATGGCGTGGCCCAGGCCAAATGCTCCACCACTCTGGAGCTGGAGACCGCCTGCGAATCGGGATTCCGGGATCTGCTGCTGGCCTACCCGGTGACCGGCCCGCAGGTGGACATGGTCAAGCGCATCGCGGCGGCCTATCCCGCCACCTCGATCTCGGTGCTGGTCGAGGACGCGGCGATGGTGGCCCCATGGCGAGACTCGGGAATCGGGTTGTTCATTGATCTCAATTCGGGAATGGACCGGACCGGCATGCTCTTCGACGGCCACGAGGAAGTCGTCGGCCTGGCCCGCGGCATCGCCGGATCGGGGCTCCGGTTTGCCGGACTGCACTACTACGACGGCCACGCCTCCGGCTTTGCCACCGGCGAGGCGGAGGGGCTGGTGCACGCGGGTTATGACCGGCTCCTGGCGCTGGTCAGGCGCCTCGCCTCGGCGGGGATTCCCGCTCCCGAGGTGGTCACCGCCGGCACTCCGGCGTTCCCCCACGCCCGGGTGTACCCCGGCTTCACCGAGGCGGGCACCATCCACCGGGTCTCCCCCGGGACGGTGGTGTACAACGACCGGCGCAGCCTCGAGCAGCTTCCGGCGGACGCGGGATACCGCCCCGCGGCGCTGGTGCTTGCGACGGTGGTGAGCCACCCCGGCCCACACCGGTTCTGCGCCGATGCCGGCCACAAGTCGGTCTCGGCCGATGCGGGCGATCCGACCTGCGAGGTGATCGGGCATTCGGAGTACATCCCTCGGCATCCCAGCGAGGAACATCTCCCGGTGGATGTTCCCGCCGGAGCGCCGCTTCCTCCGCGCGGCCAGCTGCTCTGGCTCCTCCCCAGCCACGTGTGCCCCACGGTCAACAATTTCGATCACGCGGTCATCGTGTCGGACGGGAAGTTCCAAGGGGTCGAACGGGTCACCGCCCGGGGCCGCCACCCTCCCCTGGCCCGATGACAAACTGACACGGAGGGCGTCCTCCCCGCGTGTCACACCCACCCGCGGAAACCTCGTAATACCTCCAAGTTCATGTCCTGAGCCACGTTGATGGCGGGCACGGCCATTGCCCTTGCGTCGTTGCGTCTTTGCGTCTTTGCGTCTTTGCGTCCGCCAAGGAGCACCGCCATGCGACCTAACAACCTGGTACCCGCCCTGATCCTGCTTGGCTGCGTGGCGCTGGGGTGGGAGATCGGCGGGGCCGACCGATTCGGCACGAGTTCCTTCGAGGCCAAAGAGGCGGACCGATTGCGACTCCACTTTGCCGAGGTGGAGCGGGAGATGGCGTCCCGCAACATCTCGGGCCTCACCCCAGCACAGCGGGCGGCCCGCGCCCAGCAGATCCGGCAGCTCCGCCGCTATGCCGCAGAGGGCGCCTTCCCCCTCAATTCCTGGCATCCCGGACAGCGGGTCCCATACTTCCGTGACGCACGGGGAAATCTCTGCGCCATGGCGTTCCTCATCGCCGCGTCGGGGCGGGGAGACCTGGTGGATCACATCGCCCGGACCCGCAACAACGCGTTCATTCCGGATCTGGTGGATCTACCCGGACTCGCCCTATGGCTCGAGGAGCACGGATTGACCGTCGCGGAAGCCGCGCGGATTCAGCCGGCTTACGGCGGAGATCCCTGCTGCGAAGTCGAGAATCCCAAGGTGAACGCTCCCAGCACCGGGTACCTGGCGGCATCGGCCGGGGCCAGCACCCTCTCGGCGCTCTCGATCGCCTGGAACCTGCGGCCGGCCGACCGGGTTGCGGTCCAGCGATGGAAAGGATTCCTCGGCGCCGGCGTCGGGGGCGCGAACCTGGTGCTCGGCCTGAGCAAGCTGGGTAGCGATGGCTGGGAGAATCAGACCGCGGCTCTCTGGAACATCGCGATCGGCGCCACGGCAGGGTTCCTCGGGGTACGCGCCCTGATGGCCAGGCCAGAAGCGGCGTCTGCCGCTCCGGCCCGGCTCACCCTCGCACCTCTGGCCTCGGCCGGTTCGCGGCCGGGCTTCGGCGTGGCCGGGCGGTTCCGCTTCTAGCCGATCCGCTACACCGGCCAGCCGTATTGCCGGGCCAGCTGCTGCAACTGGCCCCAGGGCGCTTCCTCCGGGACAGCGCGGATTGACGGTCCGGTCGCCGCGACCGGACAGGTCGATCCCTCCACCGTGGGCACCGCGTAGGTCGGGGGCGCTTTGGTCGCATCCTTGCCGTCGACCAGCACGCTCGCCAGTGAATTCGCGTTGGCATCCCGCTGGGTCAGGGGCGCCAGATTCCAGCGCTGCTCGATGAGCTTGAGGATCGAGCAGTGCTCGAACACCTGATGCGACACCATCCGTCGCGGGGCAAAAGGAGAGACCAGCACCACCGGTACCCGGAATCCGAGCAGCCCGTCGGTATAGCCAAGCTGCTGCTCCGCCGGCTCGGTCGACCCGCTGGGCGGCGGGACGTGATCGAAGAATCCGCCCCACTCGTCGTAGTTGATGACCAGCACCGTGCTGGACCAGTTGGGACTCTGCGCGACGGCCTGATAGACCCGGTTCATGAAGGTCTGGCCGGCCCGGATGTCGGCAAAGGGATGGTCGTCGTTGGAAACCCCGAACGGGGAGAAGAAAAACCCCGGCTCGACGAACGACACGGCGGGAAGGGTGCCCGCGGCGCAGTCGGCCTCGAACTGGGAGAAGGTGCGGCCGATGGACACATACTTCGCCCCCCAGAGCCCCAGGAACGGCACGTCGCTGAAGTAGTACCGCGCGCTCACGCCCGCGTCGGCCAGCCGGTCCCAGATCGTCGGCAGCTCCGAGATAATGAGCGAATTGGTCAGCCGGTCGGTCTGGGCGGAGTGCTGGTACATTCGATTGGGATAGGTAGGGCCCAGGAACGAACAGAAGTATCGATCGAAAGTGGTCCAGGTAGTCGCCGCCTGCCCCAGGAAGGGAAGGTCCTCCCGGCGATAGTATCCGATCGCGAACCGGTCGTTGTTTCCCGCCAGCAGCCAGCCGTCGCAGGCCCCGTTGTTCAGCTCGATCCGGCCGCCTTCCATGGAATGGTCGGGGTCGTTGAATCCGCAGCCCTGAAAATCCGGCGCGAGTGGGTAGGTCTTCTGGAAAACCCCGTTGCGATCCGGATAGGAGAGGCCGGCATTCTTGGCGTCCGCCTGCGGCAGCCAGCCCATGTAATGGTCAAAGGAGCGGTTCTCCATCATGGTCACGATCACATGCTCGACCTTGTTCAGGTCCAGTGGGAGATCGGGCTTGATGGCAAGACTGGGATCGACCAGTCGTTCGGCAGCATCCCCGCAGCCCGCCAGAGCCAGGCCACCGGCCGAGGCCGCAATCAGGAATTCTCGTCGAGTTACCGGCATGCAACCTCCACGCGATTGGGACCGGGGACCGAAGTTCGATCGCCCTCAATCGGGGAGACGATTCACATGCAGCGCGATGGCACCGCCGGCTAGAACGCTTTGAAGTGCTCGAAGGGCTGTCGGCAAGCGTGACAGACGTGAAGGGACTTGCAGGCGGTGGCGCCGAATTCACTGGCGGTGGTGGTATTGGAAGATCCGCAGAAGGGACACTCGACCGTACGCACCGTGGGGCCCAGGGGAACCAGCGGCGTGGCCCCGACCAGGTGCGGCGGCGCGATGCCATAGGCCCGAAGCTTTTCCCGGGCGGCTTCGGACATCCAGTCGGTGGTCCAGGCCGGAGCGTAGACCGTGTTGATCGTGACGTCCCGGAACCCGGCGGCGCCGAGGGCCGCGCGGATGTCGTCCTCGATGATCTGCATCGCCGGGCAGCCGGTGTAGGTCGGGGTGATGGTCACGGTGACGGCGTCGCCGGTCACTTCGACCCCGCGCACCACTCCCAGTTCCACGACGGAAAGCACAGGCACCTCGGGATCCATCACCGCTTGCAGGATCTCCAGCGCGCGGTCGTTCCCGCTCACCGCTAACCGCTCACCGCTTACCATTTGGCTCCCGGGTGCGAACGGGCTACGATCTGCATCTCCGCCAGCATGTGCCCCAGGTGCTCGGTGTGCCGCCCCAGCCGTCCGCCGGTCATCCGCATCGAACCGGAAGGAATGACCAGCGTGGCACGGCCGAGCAGGTCCTTCACCATCGACTCCCAGGGGGCGCGAAGCGCCTCCGGATCCGGAGCCATGCCCGCGGCCCGCAGCTCCCCATCCACTTCGTTCTTCCAGAAGAACTCACCGGTCCAGGGCCAGAGCTCCTCCAGCGAGGTCTGAATCCGCCGGTGGCTTTCTTCGGTGCCGTCGCCCAGCCGCACCACCCATTCGCTGCTGTGACGAAGGTGGTAGCGGGTTTCCTTATGGGCCTTGGCGGCCAGCGCGGCCAGCTCGGCGTGGGCGGAGCGGGCCAGCTCTCCGAGGTGATGGAAGCTCCAGGCGTCGAACAGGAATTGCCGCAGGATGGTGAAACCGAAGTCTCCCCGGGGGAGCTCGAGCATCTGGAGGTTGGTGAACCGGTTCTCGTCCCGCCAGTAGGCCAGCGCGTCCTCGTCCCTGCCCTGTCCCTCGAGCTTGCCGGCGAGGCGGAGAAACAGCGTCGCCTGGCCCAGCAGGTCGAGCGCGATGTTGGCGATGGCGATGTCCTCCTCCAGCACCGGCCCGTGCCCGCACCACTCCGAGTTGCGGTGCCCCAGCACCAGCCGGTCGTCGCCGAGGCGGAGGAGGTAGGACACGAGAGCAGGTTCTTCGCGCTTCGCCATTCGCTTTTCGCTCACTTCATCCCACGGGGAACTTTGTAAAACTGGGGATGCCGGTACGGCTTGTCGTTCCCCGGATCAAAGAACGGCCCCGCTTCCTCGGGACTCGACGCGGTGATCGCGGCGCTCGGCACCACCCAGATGCTCACAGCTTCGCCCCGCCTGGTGTACACATCGCGGGCGTTCTGGAGCGCCACCTCGGCGTCGGGCGCGTGCAGGCTGCCCGCATGCTCGTGCGGCGCGCCGCCCGGCGGCTGGGTGAAGACTTCCCACAGCGGCCAGTCGTGGGTGCTCACGCGGCGGACCTTTTGTGATGCTTGGCGGCGTACCCGGCCGCCGCCTCGCGGACCCAGGCGCCCTCGTCATGGGCCTGGTTGCGGGCCGCCAGCCGCTCCTTGTTGCAGGGCCCGTTTCCGCTGATCACCTGGTGGAACTCCTCCCAGTCGATCGGCCCGGACATCCAGTCCCCGGTCTTCTCGTCCTGTTTCAGCAGCGGATCGGGAATGGTGAGCCCGATCGCGGCGGCCTGGGGCACCGTCAGGTTGATGAACCGCTGGCGCAGCTCGTCGTTCCCTTTCTGCTTCACCTTCCAGCGGAGCAGTTCGGCGCTGTTGGGGCTGTCCTTGTCGCTGGGGCCGAACATCATGAGTGAAGGCCACCACCAGCGATTCAGCGCATCCTGCGCCATCTCCTTCTGGGCCGGCGTGCCGGCCGAGAGGGTGGCCATGATCTCGTAGCCCTGGCGCTTATGGAAGTTTTCTTCCTTGCAGATCCGGATCATCGCCCGGGCGTAGGGACCGTAGGAGGCCTTGGCCAGCATGGTCTGGTTGACGATCGCGGCACCATCCACCAGCCAGCCGATCGCTCCCATGTCGGCCCAGGTGAGCGTCGGATAGTTGAAGATCGAGGAGTACTTCT
>DATFGC010000423.1:0-4673 GCA_035249765.1 Gemmatimonadales bacterium
TCCCGGCCACGACCAGTCGCAAGGCCCCGCGCAGTATCAGCGCCACGATCCGGGACCCGGTGGCGCCGAGCGCCGCCCGGATACCCATCTCCCGAGTGCGCAGCGACACCGCGTAGGACATCACCGAGAAAAGACCCATCGAGGCCAGCAGCAGCGCCGCCAGCCCGAGCACGGAGAGCACCTGGAGCGCCGACCGGGAGATCGCGAACGACACCCCGGTCGCCTCGCGCAGGGTGGTCGGCGGCAGCAGCACCATGTTGGGATCCGCCTCACGAATGATCGAGCGGACCCGGCCGGCCAGCGACAGCGGATCGCCCCGGGTACGCACATGGATGGTCACGAAATCGCTGGGCGACTGATGCCAGGCGTAGTAGACCAGCGGCATCCCGGCGTTGTCGATGTCCCGGTAATCGTACCGCCCATTGCGGGTCACCCCGACGATCACGACTTGATTCCTTCCCAGCGTAAAGGTCCGTCCCAGGACCGGCTGCCCCGCGAAATAGCGCTCGGCGAATGCCTGGTTCACCACCACGACCAGCGGCTGCCCGGGGGTATCGCCGGCGTTGAAGGCCCGCCCTTCGAGGATGGGAATCCCCATGAGGTCGAAATAGCCGTCGCTGACACCATTGGTCAGCACCCGGTCCACCGAGCCGGGCCTGGGCTGAAACGAAGGCACCATGACGCCGGTCCGGCTGTATCCGGTCAGGCTGAGCGGAACGAAGCTCGCCAGGGCCGCCTGTTCGACCCCAGGCTCGCTGGCGATTTCCTCCCCGGCCCGTTCGACCGACTGCCGCCACAGAGCGCTGTCGGCATAGCCGCCCAGCGACATGTCGGTCTGCACCAGCAGCACCCGGTCCTCGCCCCGGAAGCCCAGATCCATCGCGGTGACGGCACGGTCCCGGCGCAGAAACAGCGCGGTGGCCACCAGGACGGAGAGCGCCAGCGCGAACTGGGTAACCACAAGTGCCGCGCGGAGCTTCCCTCCCCGGCGGCCGCTGCCCCCTCCCCCGCTCTTGATGGTTTCCGCCGGCGCCACCCGGGACGCGAGCAGCGCCGGGGCCAATCCGAACGCCAGCACCGAACCGGCGGTGACCGCAAACACGAAGCCGAGAAACCGGAGGTTGACCTGGGAGTACATGCCGAGACCGACCGACGTCGGCGGGATCAGCAGCCCCAGAAATTGATGCCCCAGTGCCGCCAGGCCGATCGCGAGGATGCCACCGCCCAGGGCAAGCAGACTGCTCTCGGTCATGAGCTGCACCACCAGGCGGCGGCGCGCGGCGCCGAGCGAGAGCCGGACCGCCAGCTCCCGCTCCCGGGCCGAGGCCCGGGTGAGGAGGATGTTGGCGACGTTGGAGCAGATCAGCAGAACGACTAGAAGGGTCACCGCGACCATGGTGCGGATCAGCGGCTCGAGCCGCTGGGCGCTGCCGATGTCCAGGGGGATTACCCGGGCACCCCGGCCTTGATTTTCGGGAAAGCGTTCCGCTTGTCGCGCGGCGATCCCCTGAAGCTCGGCATGGGCCAGCTCGATTGAGCTTCCGGGAGCCAGCCGGCCGATGGCGTCGAGCCACCGGTAATCCCGGCTTCGCCATGCTCCAGCTTCGGAGGGAATTAGGGAGGGCCGGCTGTGCAACGGCACCCAGAGATCGAACTGGGCGATCGAGAGGGTGCCGCCGAACCGCTTGGGTGCAACGCCGATGATCCGCACCGGCTGCCGGTTGACCCGCATGGTTCGGCCGATGATCCCGGGGTCGGCATCGAAATAACGTCGCCAGGCGGCATGGCTGAGCACGGCAACCAGGGGCGCACCGGGCTGGTCGTCCGAGGGGGCGAATCCCCTGCCCCGCTCCGGCACCACGCCCAGCAGGTCGAAGTAGTTGGCTGAGGTGAAGACTCCGTAGAGCGGCTGGATCTCGCCGCTTGCCGATGCTTCCGGCTCGATGGCGAAGAGGCCGAACGAGCTGGCGGCAAGGCCCGCAAGGGTCCGGCTCTGATCGCGCCACTCGGTGTACTCGTCGAGGGAAATGCCGAAGCCGTTGCTCAGCTCGGGGCGGACGCTGACCATCCGTCCGGGGTCCCGGACTTCGGGAAGGGGACGCAGGATCACCCCCTGCATCCAGGAATAGACCGTGGCGCTCGCTCCGATCCCGAATCCGAGCGAGAGCACTACGCCGGTCGCAAAACCGGGGGCGCGGCGGAACTGGCGCAGGGCAAAGGCGATGTCCCGTCCGGTCGCGCGAAGCCACTCGGTCATGCCATGAGCCTAACGCCTCTCACCCCCGGGCGCACTGGCTTCCGGACCGGCGCGAGCCAACCCGAATCAACTCCGACGCGTCTTACGTCGTATCTCGACATGGTTGCCAAACCCCCGATCCCCCTCCCGGCCGTCCTGGCCCTGGCCTTTGGCTTGGGCCTCCTGGCGGCTCCCGTTCTGCGCGCCCAGGCCGCCACCGGGACGGCCGTGGTGCGCGGCACCCTGGTGAGCGTGGACGACCGGCCGCTCACCGAGGCGACCGTGGAGCTCAGGGTTGGCCGCGACTCGGTCCCGGTCAAGACCGCGCAGAGCGGCGAGGCCGGGCGATTCCAGCTCGACGGCATTGCCGAAGGCGTATACCGCCTGGTGATCCGGAGAATCGGGTTCGGGCCGGCCACCACGCCCGAATTCACGGTGACTGCGGGGCAGGTGCGGGATCTGGGCCGGATCAGGCTCGAGCCCGCGGCGGTGCAGCTCGCCCCCATCGAGGTGACGGTGGAACGGCCCGACATCCGCTTCGACCCCGACCGGACCGGCTACCTGGTCGAGGCGCTCACCACGGCCGCGGGCGGGGTCGTGAACGATGCGCTCCGGGAGCTGCCCGACCTGGTGGTCGAGCTCGACGGCACCATCCGGCTCCGCGGCAACACTCCGACCATCTACCTCAACGGGAAGCCTGCCCCGATGGAAGGCGTGTCGCTCGCAGTTTTCCTGGAGCAGTTCCCCGCCGACCGAATCGAACGGATCGAAGTGCTCGAGGCTCCCTCGGCCCGCTACGGGGCGGAAGGGGCCGCGGGAATCATCAACATCGTGCTCAAGGAAGGGGTCGAGCTGGGGCTCACCGGCAACCTCTCGCTCTCCGGCGGAACCAGGGGCCAGTACAGCGCCAACGCCCGGGGCACCCTGCAGCGGGGGCCGCTGAGCTTCAATGGCGGAGTGGATGCCCGGTGGAGCGACTCGCGAAGCGCCGACTTCACCCTGCGGCAGAACCTGCTGGCCGACCCAGTCACCTTCCTCAGGCAGGACGCCAGCTCCGACCGCTCCAGCCGGAACGGCGGGATGCAGCTGGAGCTTCGCTACCAGCTCTCGAAAAAGGACCAGCTCTCCGCCCGCTTCTCCGGCAGCCTGAACGGCAACGACCGGGACGGCCTGACCGCGACGGCCCACCTCGATGGCGTTCAGGCCACCACCCTGAGCTACGACCGGCTGGCCCGGCAGGATGGCGACGGCAGCTCGGGCCAGGCCCGGGTGGCCTGGGAACACAGCTGGGTTCCCGAGCGGCATACCCTGGAGGTCGACGTCTCGGTCCAGAGGAACCGCAACGGGAGCCGGACCCGGGAGGAGACCTTGTTCGACGCCATTTACCAGGGCGCCGACCTGCTGCCGGCCTGGCTTACCCACCGGGAGGACGGGAGCAACAGCAAGGTCGCGACGCTGGAGGCAAACTACTCCCGGCCGCTGTTCGGACAGACCCGGCTCGAGGCGGGCTCCGCGCTGCGCAGCTCCACCTCCCGGGAGGATCAGACCACCAGCCTGTTCGAAGAGCCCGGCACCACCATTCCCGACCTGGAAGAGACCCGGCTGATCTCCCGGGAGCAGCGGATCGGCTCCGCCTGGCTGAGCGTCCAGCGGCGTCTGGGAAAATTCGGCGTCTCGGCGGGGCTCCGGGGCGAGTGGGTGGACGAGAACATCCGGTTTCCACTGGGTGAAACGGTGGACCGGAACGAGGCGAGGCTCTTCCCCAACATCAACCTGAGCTGGAACCCCCGGCCCCGAATGGCGGTACGGCTCAACTATTCCCAGCGGGTCAACCGCCCCGGAGTGTCGGTGCTCGACCCGACCAATCGCTCCACCGATCCGCTCAACCGCTCGATCGGCAACCCCGGCATCGAGTCGGCGCTGACTCACAACATCAACCTTGGCTTCAACTGGAGCGGGCGGCTGGGCCAGCTCAACTTTGGACCCTACTGGAATCAGACCAACAACGGCTGGGAGCGGGTAACCACGGTGGATACGGCGGGGGTCTCGACCGCGACCTGGGCGAATCTCACCTCGCGCGAGACCTTGGGAACCGGCTTCGGGTACACCGCCCCGCGGGTCTGGGGATGGAACGCGCGGATCAACCTGAGCGCGAGCCGCGCCACTTTGCGCGGGAGCCTCCGCCCCCCGGGCGCCGAGGACGGAAAGCTGCGCTGGTCGGTGGGGGGAAATCTCACCGGGCCGGTGATCCAGGGTATCATGGCCCAGGGCAACTTCGGCTACGAACCGGGGCGTGACCTTGTCCAGGGCCGCACCTCGGGCCAGTGGCGGGCCGACTTCAATTTTCGCTACCGGCTGATGGGGAACCGCACCACGATCGGGCTCTCGGTCCAGGACCCGTTCGAGCTTCGCAAGACGACCCAGCAGATCCGGGATC
>DATFGC010000424.1:0-2016 GCA_035249765.1 Gemmatimonadales bacterium
GGAGCTCGGGGTTGGGGAAAGCGCGTCACCCAATCCCCAACTCCCAAACTCCCAACTCCCAAGCCTTTAGTAGCCTACACAACTACTATCCAACCGCATCCAGTAACTCCTTGCCAAACTGGGCGATCTGCCACCGTCGGATCCCCTCCACTTTGCCCAGCTCCTCGAGGCTTTTAGGCGCGGCGCGGGCCACTCCCTCCAACAGCCAGTTGGGTGAAATCACCCCGGGCTGGAGGTCCAGCTGGCCCACCAGGCGGACCCGGAGCGCCTTGAGCCGCTCCAGCCTGCCTTCGAACGCGGGATCGGGGCGATGCCGGGCGGCGCGGGGGAATCGGGGCAGGTCGGATTCGGCAACCTCGAGCCCCCGCTCGATGGCGGCCAGGATCTCCGGGCCGCGGCGGTCAACCAGGTCTTTCCCGACGCCGGGGATCGCGGCCAGGCCGGCGGCATCCTTGGGGGTGCGTTCGGCGAGCGCGACGAGGGCCTCGGTCCCGATAATCCGGAACGCCGCGCGGTCGAGGGTCTCCGCGGCGCGGGTGCGCCACACGTACAGCTCGCGAAAGACAGCCAGTCCGCGGGGGGAGAGCGCCCGCGCTCCCTTCATGGAGAGGGCGGCGACCTCGGGTGATTCGGGCGCCGGCCAGCGCACCGCCGTGGCCAGGGCGAATTCCTCTTCCGCCCAGGTCAGCTTGCCCCGCTCGGTGAGCCGGTCGCGCAGAATATCCCGCAGCACCGGGAGGTGGCGGGTGTCCATGGCGGCGTATTCCAGCATCGGCTGGGTCAGGGGGCGCACCGACCAGTCGGCCCGCTGGAACCGCTTGTCGGGCGTTACCCCGACGTATTTCTGCAGCATCGCCGCGAGACCGATGCCCGGCTCGTTCAGGAATTGCGCCGCGATCCGGGTGTCGAACAACGTGGTGGCCCGGAACCCGAACTCGTAGCCGAGCAACCGGAGATCGTAGTCGGCGTCGTGGAACACCAGCTCGATCGCGGGATCGGCCAGGAGCTCGCCGAATCCGGGGAGCCCGGCGACGGCGAGCGGGTCCACCAGGTGGGTCTCGGTCCGGGTGGAGAGCTGGAGCAGATAGACCCGGTCCTTGTGGCGATGAAAGCTGGCGGCCTCGGTGTCGACCGCCACCAGGGGCTCGAGCCGGAGGCGCTCGAGCAGGTCGGCGTACTCGGGGAGGGTCTGGATCAGGTGCAATGGCATCGGTGGAAGTAACAGGCACGGACGGAACGACGCAAAGACGCAAGGACGCAAGGTGGTTTCTTTGCGTCTTTGCGTCCTTGCGCCTTATTTCCTGCATGTCCCTCGCCGACGTCGAGCAGGTGGTCTATCCCGATGATTGTGACGCCTTCGGGCATCTGAATCAAGCGGCCTTTCTCCGGGTGTTCGAGCGGGCTCGCTGGGACATCATGGCGCGGGGGCCGGGCATGGATGTGTTCATGCGCAATGATGCCTGGCCGGCGGTGCGCAAGACGGTCATCGACTATCTCGCGCCCGCCTTTCCCGGCGACGTACTGCGGGTGCATCAGGCGCTGGTGCACCATGGCCGGACCAGCTTTACCATGCGGCAGACAGCGCGCCGGGCCGGCGACGGCTCGCTGGTGGCAACCGCCGAGTTCGTGTTTGTCTGCATCGACCGGGATGGCCGCCCGGTGCCGGTGCCCGAGGAAGTCGGGGCCTTCTTCCAGGCGCGGCCCAGCACCGAGCCCGCCGACCGGCTGACCGTCAACGGGGTGACCCTGGCCGTCGAGCATCGCGGATCGGGACCGGCGGTGCTGTTCCTGCATGGGTTCCCGCTGGATCGCTCGGTCTGGAGCCATCAGCTCGACAGCCTCACCGGGTTTCGCCGGATCGCGCCCGACCTCCGCGGCATGGGGCAATCCGACGCCCCCGACCTCGGCTATTCGATGAGCACCTACGCCGAGGACCTGGTGGCGCTGCTGGATGTGCTGGGCGAAGGGCAGGTGGTGCTCTGCGGGCTCTCGATGGGCGGCTACATCGCCTTCGAA
>DATFGC010000425.1:0-21393 GCA_035249765.1 Gemmatimonadales bacterium
ATAGAGCCGGAGCGGCAGCTCGATGTAGCCCCCGACGTTGCGGTGGCCGCCGACGTACTTGCCGACCAGCCCGGACCGGTTGGCGATTCCTTCGGGAAACCGGCTGGAGCGGGAGAGCAGCAGGAGATGGCTGCTCCAGACATAACCCGCAGCGACCACGAAGGTCCGGGCCCGGAATTCCAGCTCAGCGCCGCCGTCGCGGGTCACCGCGAGCGACCGGGTGATTCGCGGCGAGTCGCCTTCGGCATCGAGCCGGCGAACCACGGTGCGGGGGAGCAGGGTGACCCGGCCGGAAGCGCGGAGCGGGGTCCAGGTGTGATCGGGGGAGTACTTGGCGCCGATCGGACAGACCGGGAAGCAGGTGTCGTTGCGGCAGCAGGCCGGCCGGCCGCCATAGGGCACCGAATTCTTGGCGGAGGGCTGGCTCCACATCGGGATCCCCGCGCGGCCGACCCACTCCCGCAGCAGCCCCAGGTTATAGGAAAGCGGAATCGCCGGCTGCGGGAAGGGCGCGCCGCGCGGGTCCAGCTCGGCCGGTCCCGTTTCTCCCGCTACGCCCAGCCGGACCTCGGCCTCCTGGTACCAGGGATCGAGGTCCTCGTAGCTGATGGGCCAGTCGTGCCCGACGCCCTGGAGGCTGCGGAGCTTGAAGTCTTCGGGGCTGAAGCGCGGGGTCACCCCGCCCCAGTGCATGGCGAGGCCGCCGACCTGCATGGAACGGGACTGGATTCCCGAGACCTCGAGCCCGTCGAGGTGGTCGTTGCGCCAGGGAGTCTCGCCATAATCCAGGTAGCGGCGGCGAAGCGCGGCGCGTTCGGCCGGACGATCGGATTCGTCGCCCGCTTCCACCACCACGATCGTGGACGAGGTGGTTTCGGAAAGCCGGGCCGCTACCATCGCCGCGCTGATGCCGGAGCCGATGATACAGACGTCGCTCTCGATGACTCGTCGCATGGCTCAGCCTCCTTCATTGGAAGGACGCGGGGGGCGCGGGGAGGTGTCGAGCGCGCGGCAGCTCTCCCTTCCGATCGAGGCCTGGTAGCAGAGGTCGGTGGCCTCGGGCGATCGGTAGAAGAACGCCAGCAGTCCGATCGCGAGATGGGGGGCGCGGTCCACCGGCGGAAGTCCCCCGAATCGTCCTGCCTCCAGCGCCGACCGGAGCCGGGCCTGTCGCTCGGGAACGGAGAGCGTCACGAAGGAGGAACCCAGCGCATCGAGCTGCGCGGCCCAGCGGAGCGCGGGGCTCGGCCCGGTGAGCCGGATTTCCCCGGTACCGTAGCCGTGCAGCAGCTCGACTCCTTCGCGATAGCCGGCCAGCCAGCGCTCGAACGCCACCACGGTGCGCTCCAGACCGGCGGCGCCGAGCTCCGAGGGAAGCACCGCACCCGCCAGCGCGCGCAGCCGTGCCGAGTCGAGCCCGGCCACCGCCGCGCCGTGCAGCCGCCGGGCCAGAAAAGGCAGCGGAACCAGCGCGGCAATTCCCAGCAGAAAGCGACGGCGGCTCGAACCCATGGCGGCTCTCAGGGAAGGTTTTCCGATGGGAACGCCGGCACGGTCCTGACCCGGAGCACCGGCGCGGGCTGACCCCGGCGAAGATTCCGGTCGAAGAAGTTCCAGGTCACCAGGCCGTCTTCCGACGCCGGCTCAAGCAGGGTGGCGGCGAACACCCCCAGTGGCTGATCGGTCATGACCAGGTACCATCCGGCCGTCACCGCGGCATGGCCGGCCGTCCACTTTCCCGCCACCCGCGTGGTGCGGTGGCCCTCGAAGAGCGGTTCCGGAACCACACTGTCGATGGCAAAGACCTCGGTATCCGCCGACCATTCCGCGGTAATGCGCCGGACCTCGATCCCCTGGGACCGGAGCAGCGCGGCCACCTCGGCGTACTGGGGCCCGAAGAGATATGCGGCGGGAAACGCCTCCTGCCGGGCCGGCCGGAATCGGCCGAATACCGGCATCCGGATGGTGCGGAACACCCCGGTTTGCCGCCGCCGCGCGAAGGGACCGCTTCCCTCGGCGGCGCGCTCGGTAAGCTCGGCGATCACGTCCATCGAGGTGGGCGGCGCGAGGGCGGAGCGCAGCGACACCGAATCGGGACGGTACCGGCTGGCGGCGAGATTGATCGACTTGATGGTGTTCCGCTCCGCGGCGGCGAGCCGGAGAACCTCCAGCACGAAGTTGTAGGTCGCGCTCACCCGGGTGCGAAAATCGGCGTGGGAGTAGGCCTCGCTCAGAATCGCCATCCGGCCTCGGAGCCCGATCCAGTTGGTGCCGAACCTTGGCCGGGCGTCATAGGTCTCCCAGCCCTGCTCCAGCGAGTCGGCATTGCGAAAGTTCCCGTAGGAGAACACTTCCTGCTTGTGCCGCGCGCGCATCCGGGTGCGGATCTCCGGCAGGAACTTGTCGCGGATGTAGTCGTTGGCCGGATTCGAGTTGGGATTGAGCCCGGCCTCGTAGGTCAGCACGTACCCGTGGTAGCTGCCGTTGGTGGTGTGGAGATCGACGAAGATGTCGGGGTCCCAGGCATTCAGCAGGCTCGCAGCGGCGCGGGTCTCGGGGGCTTCCTGCTTGAGATAATCGCGATTGAGATCCAGCCCCTGGCCGTTGGCGCGCAGCCCGATGCTCGGCGGGCCTTTCTGGGCGGGGCGGTTGCGTGCCTCGGGACCGAGCGCGTCGTTGCCGTCGGCGTTGTAGATCGGCACCACAACCAGCACCACGCTGTCGAGCAGCGGACGGAGTGAACCCAGGGTGAGGTCGCGGAGCAGCATCAGCAGCGCTTCCTTCCCCTCGACCTCGCCGCCGTGAATGTTCCCCTGAAGGTAGATGACCGGCTTGCCGCTGCGGGCGGCCCGGGCCGGCGCGTCCACCAGCGGACGGGACACGATGACGTAGGGAAGGGTCTTTCCCAGCGGGCTCAGCCCCAGCCGGCCCACCCGGATCCCCGCGCCCAGACGCTGGAGCGAGTCCACAAACGCCAGCACGTCGGCGTGGGTGGAGGTTTCGGTGTAATCGCTGCGCTCGGCGCGGGTCTGCTGGGCGGAGAGCGCGCCGGCGGCGGCGAGCGTGGCGATGGCGAAGAGGAATGGAATGCGCATGTCAAACAATAACGCGGAAATCCGCAGGGGGTTAGACTTCGGTGGACCCTATCGTGGAACGGAAGCATGTGCCGGAATATCAAGACCCTCTTCAACTTCGATCCGCCTGTCACCGACGAGGAGATCCGGGACGCCTCGCTGCAATTCGTCCGGAAACTGAGCGGGTTTACCAGCCCTTCCCAGGCGAACAAGGCCGCGTTCGACCGGGCGGTGGACCAGACCGCCGAGGTGGCGCGCACCCTGCTTCACTCCCTGGTAACTACGGCACCTCCGCGCGATCGCGACGTGGAGGCCGCCAAGGCCCGCGCCCGGGCCGAGGCGCGGTTCGGGAGCCGCTGAGCGGATTTCATGCTGGCGCGCACTCCTCCTGACCCCCGCTTCGGCTACGTGCTGGCTCACGGCGCCGGCGCCGGCATGCGCCACCCCTTCCTCGAGGCCATGGCCCAGGGGCTCTTCGAGCGCGGAGTGGCGACCCTCCGCTACGAGTTCGCCTACATGGAGCAGCACAAGAGCCGTCCCGACCCGCCGGCGGTGGCGGCGGCCCGGGTGCGCGAGGCGGTGGAGCGCGCCGCCGGCGAGTGGCCCGGGCTTCCCCTGGTCGCGGGCGGAAAGTCGTTCGGGGGCCGGATGACCAGCACGGCGCAGGCGGAGCGAACGCTCCCGGGTGTCAGAGGCCTCGCGTTTCTCGGCTTCCCGCTCCATCCGCCGGGCAAGCCGTCGGTCACCCGCGCGGAACACCTGTATCAGGTGCAGGTGCCGATGCTTTTTCTGCAGGGCACCCGGGACGAATTCGCAAAGCTGGAGCTGATCACCCAGGTCTGCGAGCAGCTCGGGCCGAACGCGACGCTGCACCTGATTGACGAAGGCGATCACTCCTTCAAGGTCCCCAAGCGGGCCGGCCGCACGCCGGAGCAGGTGATGGCGGCCCTGGCGGACCGGATCGCCGAATTCGGCAGGTCGCTGGCCCCGCAGTGACCACCGCCACGGCCGCGGAATTCGCACCCTCCGCCTGCCAGCGCGAAGCCATCGAAGCGCCCCTCGGGCCGGTGCTGGTGCTGGCCGGGCCCGGCGCGGGCAAGACCTTCTGCCTGATCGAGCGGATTCGCTTCCTCATCGAGCAGCGGGGCCTCCCCGCGTGCCGGATCTGCGCGGTCACCTTCACCAACAAGGCAGCCCAGGAGATCGCCGACCGGCTGGACAAAGCGCTGGGTGACCGAGGCCGGGGGGTGAAGGGCGGCACCCTGCACGCCCTCTGCGCCGAGATGCTCCGGGAGCATGGCGAGTGGGTCGGGGCCCGGCGGGGCTTCGGGATCGCGGACGAGGAGTATCAGAAGGATGTGCTGCGGCGCCTCGGGGTCTGGGAAAAGCGCCGCGGCTGGCTGCTGACCCGGTTCGGGCTCCATCGCGCCCGCGGAGTGGACCTTACCCCCGACGACCTCGGTCTCTACCGCCGCTATCGGGAGCACCTGGAGCACCGGAACCTGCTGGATTTCGACGACCTGATGGCCCGGGCCGCCGAGCTGCTCGCCAAATATGACGAAATTGCCGATCTCATCGCCGCGCGCTGGGACTACCTGCTGGTGGACGAATTCCAGGATCTCACCCCCAAGCAATACGCCGTGGTCCGCCGGCTGACCGAGGGGCATCGCAACCTGTTCGTGGTGGGAGACGACGAGCAGTCGGTGTTCTCCTGGACCGGGGCCGATCCCCAGGTGCTGCGCCAGTTTCTCAATGAATTCCGGCTCGACCACATCGTGATCCTCGACGAGAACCGCCGCACCGCCCGGCAGATCTTCGAGTCCGCCCGGCGGCTGCTGTTGCAGAATCCCAGCCTCTTCGAGGAGAAGGCGCTCAGGGCCGAGCGGGAATCCGAGTACCCGGTGAGCGTGCTGGGCTTCGAGGACGAGGTGGCCGAGGCCCGCTGGCTGCTGGCCGATCTGCTGGCGGATCAGGCCAGCAGCGGTCTTCCCTGGGCAGAATACGGGCTGCTCTACCGCCGTCACGAAATCGGGGATGCGCTGGAAGCGGAATTCATCAGCGCGGGGATCCCCTGCCGGATGGCGTCGGGACGCGCCCTCCAGGACGATCCGGTGGTCCGGTACCTGGTCGCCGCGCTTCGGGTTATTGCCGAGCCGGGCGACCCCCTGCGACAGGAAGCCTTCGCGCGGGTGGTGCTGCCTTCGACGCTCTGGTCAGGGATTGTTTCTGACGCGGAGCGCCGCAAGGTCGAGCCGGTGGCCTGGATGCGCATGGTGGCGAAGGGGCTGGGCAAGGACGACGAGGAGGGCAAGAAGCTTCGCCGGGCCGATTACGCCCTCCAGAATCTTCCCGCGCTGGGCCGCAAGCACGCCAGCCTCGCCGGGCTGGTCGAGGAGCTGCTCTCCCAGCGGGTGGGTGAGTACCGGACCGTCCTGGAAGACCGGCATGACGAGCTGACCGATCCCGCCTCCGATGCCGCGGTGCTCGCGCTGGCCGGCCAGCTCGGTGGGGCGCTGCACGGACGGCGGCGGGTCTGGCTGCCCCGGCTGGGGGGGCTCGAGCTCGCGCTGTCGGGACTTCTGCTCCGCGCCGGTGTCACCACGGTCGGCTATCTCGACCATCCCGGCGCGCCGGGGACCGAGGACCTGGTGATCGGACCCGGAGGCGGGGGCCGGTACGGGCTGAGTCTTGGTCTGTTCAAGGCGCTCCAGATCGTCCATACCAGCGCGCTGCGGGATGCCTTCCGGGATTTCGTGGTGGTCGACCTCGAGACCACCGACAAGGACATCGCCACCTGCGACATCGTGGAGCTGGGCGCGGTGCGGGTCCGGGATGGCAGGATCACCGACCGGTATCAGCAGCTGGTGCGTCCCCGGGTGCCGGTGACCGAGGGGGCCCGCCAAACCCACGGTATCACCGACCTGGAGCTCCGCGAGCAGCCCACCCTCGATGTGGTGTGGCCGGCCTTCCGGGCGTTCTGCGGCGAGGATATCCTGGTGGCCCACAACGGCAACGGATTCGATTTCCCGATTCTCCGCCGCCTGGGAGCCGAGCTGGCCGAGGGCGGAGATTTCGTCAGCTTCGATTCCCTCCCCCTCGCTCGCACGCTCCATCCCGGCAGCCGGAAGCTGGAGGATCTGGCCCATCATTTCGGGATCGCGCTGCCGCGCGCCCATCGCGCCTCCGAGGATGCGGAGGCGCTGGCGCTGGTGTTTCTCCGGCTCCAGGCCGAGAAGCTGGCCCGGGCCCGCAAGACCGCGCTGGTGCACCTGCTGGACTATCTCGGCCTGGCGCTCGCCTTGTCGAATCCGGAACGGCTCGAAGGAGAGGCCAGGGATCTCTGGAAGATCGCCAGGGGCTTCGCGCTGGGACGGTACAGCGATTGTCTGGAATTCTACCGGCTCCAGCGCGCCGCGCCCGGAGCGTTCGATGCCCCGACGGTGGAACAGGTCGTCAGCCTCCTGGGCGGGGTGCGCAAACTGGAGCAACTGCGGAAAGAGCGGACAGCCGACGAGCGGTACCCGGGCGCCATGGCGCGACTCCGGCGGCTGCTCGACGCGTCTTCCGAAGCACCGCTGGGGGATCAGCTCCGCGAGTTCCTGAATCGGGTCGCCTTGTCGCGCTCCGACGCCGCGGAGAAGGATCCCGACCTCGCCTTCCGGGTGAACCTGCTCACCCTGCATTCGACCAAGGGGCTGGAGTTTTCGCGGGTGTACATCGTCGGGGCGGAAGACGGCCAGCTCCTGAGCGTCCCCCGAGACGGGAGCGCCGTGCCGGAGGCCGAGCTGCAGGAATCGCGTCGGCTGCTGTACGTGGGCATGACCCGCGCCAAGGACCGGCTGGTAATGACCCGGGTGGAGCGGCGCAAGGCGGAGCCGACCGGGGGACACCGCTTTCTCACCGAGATGGGGTTCACTCCGCGGCCGCCGGGGAAGGGTTAATATTGCGAGGACCCGGTGGACAGGAAATCGGCGAATCATGAAACCCCACGACCAGCTCACCATCATTCGGAACCGCCATCGGGCGCGGGAGTTACGGCTCTTCCGGGAGGTCGTCGAGACCTACTTCGAGCGGTCCGAGCGTGATGTCAACGACATGCCGATGGACTGGGAGGGCGCCCAGGCCGCCCGGTCCCGGATCAACCAGATGCTGGCGAGGGTGATCCAGATCGTCCGCGCCGCCGGAGTGGGCGGTGCGGTCGGAACTTACCCGATCACCGATCCGGCACCGGCGCTGGGACGGGTCGAGGTACTCCAGCGGATCTTCAGCGTCCGGACCGGGGACGGCCTGGACCAGGAAATCCTCGATGTCATCGACATGGCGCTGGGGGTCTACGAAGGCGGGCGATACCTCGCGCTGGCCCGGACGTTTAATCCGTTCTATTACGCCGGGACCGCCCTGGCGTTCGTGGCCCGGCTACCCCGGCGGCTGCTCGCCGCCTTCGGCCTCTGGCCCCAACCCCGCCGCTCCCGCCTCGGGGCCGCGGATCCGGGGGCTCTCGAGTCAATCCTGGCTCGGCTGGCCGAGGTGGAGGAAGTCATCGACACCAGGCTGACCGCCGTGCAGGACCGCCAGGCGCTGCGCCACGCGGAGTACTCCCGCCAGCTCGCGGAGCTCGCCGAACGGCTCAATTTCGCCGAACGGGTGCTCTCGCTCTCGCCGCCGCCCAAGCGGCTCGACGCCCCGGCAGAGAACGACGTCATCACCCCGGTATAAGGCTAGCGCTGCGGACCCATTCGCCGGGATTCCGCGTCCTTGGCTAACAGCCGTTCGGCGAAGTCGAGCCGTTCCTGGGCTTCGCTCAGCTCCTGGCGGAGCTTGCCCGCCTCGAGCTCGAGCGCTTCGAGGGCATCGAGCGCCTCCACGGCTTCGGGCGCAAGCCGGTGTTCCTGCTTGCCAAGGCGCTGTCGCAACCGGTAGGCCCATAACCCGGAGCCCAGGGAGACCGCGGCGTGAATGGTGGCATGCATTGGTTCGGACGGCACGGCCGCAAACCAGACGGCCACCAGGTTGCCGATGCTCACCAGCACGGCGATCGGGAACCACACCCTGGTTTTGAAGGTCATTGGAGTCGGGCCGCCAGGACGAGGCCGAGCAGCCGGTCCCATTGTTCGGCCCTGATCCGGGGGCCGGGTTCATCGGTATTCATCAGGTTGACGATGACGGTTTCGATCTCGGGGATCACGGTCATCAGCTGCCCGCCGAGTCCGCTGGCGGTGAAGCTTCCGTCGGAAATCCGGAATTCCGGGTGGGCAGCGGCGTTCGCCTGGATCCACCACATGAAGCCATAGCCGCTGTGGGTGGCTCTCGATCCCTGGTCGCCGCTCGGGGAGTAGCTCCGCACGCTGGCGTCGATCCAGCTTGCCGGGATCAATTGGTTCTGACCCCATCGTCCCCGGTTCAGGTACAGCACCCCGAACCGGGCCAGATCCCGGGCGGAGATGCGGAAGGAGTAGGACGGGTGGAGCGATTGTTCCTCGAGGCCGTAGCCTCCCTCGGCGGGGCGATAGTCCTGCATCCCGATCGGCATGGCGATCCGGCGGTCAATGGCCTGGTAGATGTCTTCTCCGGTCTGCCGGCGAAAGATCGTGCCCAGGACATTGAAGTCCCAGTTGTTGTAGTACCAGTGCGTCCCCGGCGGATGACTCCCTCGTACCGGGCGTGCGTTCCGCATGGAGGCGACTTCGCCGGCCGCCGCGAGGTATACGCCAGAACGGGCCCGGAGCAGGTCGCTCACCCTGGCCTGGCGCTCCACCACCGTAAGCGTCACGCCCTTCTCCTCGATGCCCAGCGCGCCGAGCGTCGCGGCGGTGTCGATCTTTCCCTCCGCTGCGGCCATGCCAATGAGTGCGCTCATGAAGCTCTTGCGTACCGAGTGGGTCCTGTAGCTGCGCGCGGTATCGCCCCAGGCGGCCACCACTTTGCCGCGGGTCACGATCATGAACGCCGAGGACCTCCCGACGAGCGAGTCGATGGCGGCCATCAAGGCGCCCACCCGGGCCGGGGACCAGCCGAGCGTCTCGAGGGATGGAGCCGATTCCCAGGACAGGCCCGGGAAACCGGAGGCGGCGGCCTCCGGCGGTTCCGGGGTGATCCGCGCCTGATTCGCGCCGCACCCAGCCAGCGAGAGCAAGGCGCTGCATCCAACCCCGACGAAGGACAACCGTGGAGCCATGCGTCTTACTCCGGGGCGGTGCCCAGCGCCGCCTGCCAGCGAACCTCGATCTCCCGCAGCACCGACTGGTACCCCTGATGCGGCGCGATGCGGGACACCAGGTTGTCCCGCTCCGACCAGAACGGAAAGTCGATCCAGCCACGCACCAGGGAAGCGCGGCGCATCCACTCCACGCACCGCTCCGCATCGCCGAGCCGCGCGAACGCGGCCGCGATCGCGTACGCCGAGCATTCGTCGGCCGCGCCAATCGCGGCAACGTACTCGGTAAGCGCCCGCTCGACGCCGGCCCGGTCGCCCCGAAGCCCCGCAGCCAGGAGATCGCAGATCCCGAATTCTTCGGTCTCCGGATTGAGCCGGCGGGACTGCTCCAGTGCGGCGATCGCGTCGTGCGTCGTACCCGCGAGCGCCAGGCCGAAGCCCCGCAGCATGGCCAGCCAGAACGACCGTGGGCTCAAGTCCACTCCCCGCGCCAGCTCCGCGAGGCCCTGCTCATTCCGGCCGAGCTGCACCAGCATCAATCCGTGCATCGACGCGGCGGTGCCGTTGAGGGGATCGACCTCGCACATCGCCCGAAATGCCGTGAGCCCGTCGGGATGGCCGACCTGCCACGCCGCCCAGCCCCGCATGAACAGGGCATCCGGGTTATGCGGTGCCAGCTCCACCGCCTTCCCCGTATACCTCAGCGCCGGCCGGGGCTCGGCCCGTTTGATGTGGACAACGCCCTGAAGCCAGAGCGCGTCCGCGTTGTCCGGCTCCAGCGCCAGCGCCTGGCTCGCGATGGACTCGAGCTGGCTCAGGAGCGGGCCTTCCGGGTCGCCCATCAGCAGGTACATCACGATCAGGCCGCCCCGCAGTCCGAGCAGCGTGGTATTCGGCCCCTCCAGCGCGCCGGCCTCGTCCGCCAGACGAACCGCCAGGTCGCAGCTCGGCCGGTCCATCTTCCACATCTCCGCCCGGGCCCGCAGGAAGAGCTCGAGCGCGCGGGGGTTCCGCACCGCCCGCTCGCCGAGCCGGCGGTCTTCGGCCGGCGTGATGGCCACCTTGAGCGCGCCGACGATCGCGCGCGAGAGCCGTTCCTGGAGCTCGAACACGTCCTCGAGGGTCCCGCCGTACTTGTCGGCCCAGAGCGTGGATCCGCTCCGGCCTTCACTGAGCTGCGCGGTGATCCGGAGCGCCGAGGCCGCGCGGCGCACGCTGCCCTCGAGCACGTACCGGACATTGAATTCGCGGGACAGGGTGCCGGTGTCCTTGGGTGTTCCCTTGAGCTGCAGCGCGGAGTTTCGCGAGATCACCCGGAGCGCCCGCACCTTGGACAAATCGGTGATCACCTCGTCGGTGAGCCCGTCGGCGAAGTAGGCGTTGTCCGGATCGGGACTCAGGTTCGCGAAGGGCAGCACCAGGATCGAGAGATCGGCCGGGGGCGCATCCTTCGCGTCGAGCGCGGCGGCGAACCCGGCAACCGAATCGAAACGGTCATCGGGAGACTTGGCCATCGCCCGTTCCACCGCCGCGGCGATCCCGCCTCCCACGCCGGGCCGGGCGGCCGAGAGCGAGGGCGCCGCTTCGGTCAGGTGTTTCGCCATCACCGCGGCAGGAGCTCCCGTGAACGGGGGCCGCCCCGCAAGCATCTCCCACCCCATGCAGCCCAGGCTGTACAGGTCGGAACGGTGATCGAGCGCGCTGTCCGCCGCCACCTGCTCGGGACTCATGTAGGTCGGCGTCCCGATCGAGATCCCGGTACCGGTGAGCTGCTCGCTGCCGGCGCTGGCGGCGGCCCGCGCGATCCCGAAATCAGCGACCAAGGCATGGCCCCGGGAGAGCAGGATGTTCTCCGGCTTGATATCCCGGTGGATGATGCCCTGCTCGTGGGCGTACTGGAGCGCGCCCGCGATCTCCTTGAGCAGCCGCACTGCCTCCTCGACCGCAAGCGCTCCCTCGCGATCAAGCCGGGCGCGCAGGGTTTCCCCCTCCACCAGGGGCATCACGTAGAACACATGCCGGCCGGTGTCGCCGGAATCGAGCAGCGGCAGAATGTGAGGATGCTGGAGCCGGGCGGTGGTGCGGATCTCCTGAAGAAACCGGGCCGGACCTATGGCGGTCTGGAGGTGCGGATGCAGGACCTTGATCGCCACCGCGCGGCCGTGCTTGCGATCGAGCGCCCGGTACACCGAAGCCATGCCCCCGGCGCCCAGCGGCTCCGCCAGCTCGTAGCGGTCGGCGAGCGCCTCCGCGAAGTCCGCAGCGTGGCTCATGAAGGCGGCGGTCCGCGGCGCACCGGCTCGGGCGCGTTGGCGTACTTCCGATAGCGGCCGAGCAGTCTGCCGAAGACAACCTGGACCGGGAAGAGGAAGCGCTGCACCGCCGCCGGGATTTCCACCATCGCAAACTCGCTGCGGTATCGCCGGATCAGGAACGCGGCGTCGAACGGATCGGGCCGGCTTCCTCCGTTCCTCCGGGTCGACTCGTAGAGCTCGGTCAGGAAGTACTCCGCGTTGTCGGCCGGCTCGATGTACCCCGTCACCAGGAGCTCGCCCTCCCCCGCATTCCAGAACCGGTGCGGCTCGCCCGGCTTGAACACCACCGTCTCGCCCGGCCCGGCGAATCGTGCCGGATCTCCCAGCCGCTGGTAGCCGATCCGGCCGCTCGCGACCGTCAGGGCTTCTTCCTGATGGTGATGGATGTGCATCGGCGGCCCGGCCCCCGGCGTGACGAGGTTTTCGACCTCCAGGCGATCGCCGGCGGGGGTCGGCACTCTCCGGAGGAACGTGAGACGCTCACCGGCGCCGTTCTCGATGGTGTGCGGATACATGCAATGTCCTCAGGGCCGGCGTGGCGCACGACAGATCGGGCAGGGCCCCATCTCCGGGTCGCGTCCATAGACCACCGTTATCGGCCCCAATGCGACGACCTTCCGTTCGACCGTATCATGCACCGCGATGGCCAGGGTCAGAGTACGGCCAGAGACCCGGCCACTGAACTGGGCCGGCAGCGAAGGTCCGACCTGGATCGGATAGGCCCGCAGGACATAGCTCCCATCGATCGTAAATCGTCCAGTGGCATCGAGCTGGACATTCCCCGGCAGGTCGCCAAAAGTACAGCCGACGTGGACGTGGACGGCTGAGTCGGTCACAATGACGCCCGAGTTGTCTCCACCCCAGGTCCCGGCGGCGAGGATCCCGTCCGATGGCGGAAGCAGCGAGGATCCGGAACAGGCTCCGGCAAGGAGTCCCACGAGGGCGAGAAGCGACAACGGCTTCATCAGGTCCTCAGTCAGGTTACTCGACACACGACATGAGGTTTTCCTCCCAGAATCATTATAGCTCCGTGCCGGGTCGGCGGTGACGGCCCTCAGGGGCGGCGGACCGGCTTGGACATGTAGATGTCGGGCCGGCCCGGGCCGTTGGCGTCCGGCATGACCCCGGTCACCACGAAGCCGAGCTTGCGGTAGAAGAGAAACGGATGGTTGTGACCCAGATCCCGCAGCTCGGCGATATGTCGGGGAATGTCCGCAAAGAGGTCGATGTCAGCGAGGGAAGTGATGCCGGTGTCGTCGTCGGTCCCCAGCGTCACCGTGAATGCCCCGCGGGCAGCGGCCTCCGCTTCGAATCCGGCCACCAGGATGGTGCCGAATCCGCGGCGTTCACTCGCCTCACGCACGACGAGGGGGTGCAGCTCCCACACCCTCCCACCATACTCCGGCAATCCGCCGACCCAGCCGAGCAGCGTTTCACCCTCGAGCAGAGCACGCGCGAAGCCGGCTTGAAGAATCTGTGCGACTTCCTCGCGAGCGGCCGGGAGGCTGGGCCAGCCGATGGGGTGGTTGAAGCGCTCGTGCAGGAGCCGGGCAGCCTGGTCCCGCACTGCTTCCGGCTGAGTCGCCAGATCAACGAGTTCCATCTTGCATCCTGGTCTGCCGGAGTTCGGCCTACCCGGCCAGCCGGCCGGTCACGATCCTTCCACATGGCGTCATGCCGGCGCGCTGCAGGGTCCGCTGGGACGCGATGTTGTCATGGCCGGTTCTGGCCGCTGGCACGTGACCGCCATCCCGGCAGATCCGTTTCAGCTCCTGAACCAGATAGCTGCCGCAGCCTCTGCGCCGGAACGGCGGCGCCACCTCCATATAGATATCGCCGTAGGGAGGGTTGTAGTGAAACAGGAGTCCGCCGGTCGCCACGATCCGGGAATCCGCTTCGAGTCCCCAGTCCCCCACCGGCTCGTGGGTGTGGGGAAACATCCGCAGACGGTCGAACAAGCTGACCGGCCGCACGCTTACGCCGGGTGCTTCGAGATGGGTGACAGCCGCGTCCGAAAACAGAATGGTGTCGCTGCTGACCGCAACCGCGCACTGGTTGAGCAGGTCGAATAACAGAGGGTCGTTCGTCTGGGCTTCGATCGTGGTGGCACCGCCGGAGGTCAGGAAGCGCCGAAAGATCGGCAGGGCGCTGCCGCGATACTCGGGCCGGATGAAGAACTCCTTCACGATCGTCCGGGGCGCTCCCTGGCTCGCGCCGATGGAGCCGTACCCCACTACCTGGTTCGCCACTCGGAAGAGGTACGACTGGGTAAACCCGCGCGCGTGCCAGGAATCGTGCACGATCTGGCAGTTCATTTCCCGCCGGTACTCCTCCCGCAGCGCGAGGATGGCGTCGAGGGGCGCCGCGGTGATGTCCGGCTGCTCGGAGGTCACGCCGAGTGCGACCGGGGAACCCGGGCGAGCCAGGCGACGCCTCCGAGGAGCATGCCGCCCACCAGGAAGGTGGGCCACCAGACCGGATCCGAGGCGCCGTCGACCAGCAATCCGGCCACTCCGCGGAGCAGGAGCATCCCGCTGGCGATCCAGGCCGCGGTTTCCGGGACCCAGCGCCTGATCACCTCGTGCGGCGGCCGAAGGAGGGTCAGGGCGATGAGAATCGCCAATGCGCACAGGATGATCACAATCACATCGTAGATATACCGCCACGCACTGCTCATCATCAGCTGGTGGTTGGCGGATCCTCCGGGGAAACCCGCGGGGATCCCGAGCGCCCACCATATATGCGGTGCGGCAAAGAGGACGGCCCAGACGCAGGCCGCGTAGCTGATCCAGCGCTGGTGCCGTGCCGTGGAGTCGATGTCTGTCAGGGCGCTCATCCTCCGTACCCGCCTGCGCTTGGCGCTCATCGTAGTGCAAACCGCCAGACGCCGGCGGTATTCTCGTTCCGATCGGAGTAACCGCCGGCCACCAGGACGTCACCATCGCGCAGTGGCGCTGCGGCCGCAAAGCGATACGCCGTCGGAAAGCGGCCGGGGACCTCACGGAATCTCCACTGTCCGATGTCGAGCAGTTCGGCCACCTGCGCGCCCGAGGTGACCAGCACATTCCCCCCGGCCAGCAGGATCGAGGTACCGGCGATCTTGTATCGCCGGTGGGCCATCGAGGGACCTCGCTCAAAGGCCGCGGTCCCCGGGTTGAACACCTCGGTCGTGGCGTAATGAACCCGATCGGTGCGGTCCGCCCCGCCGAGCACCAGCACTCGCCCGTCCGTCAGCCTGATCGCATCGTGCTTATGCCGTGCGGTTGCCAGTGTGCCGGACGCCTCGAAGCGACGGGTTCGCGGATCGAAGACTTCGGCCCCCGCGTACACTTGCATGTTCGGGCGCCGCCCGCTGTGGCCGCCGATGACGAGGACCCGGCCGTCCCCGAGGAGGGTCGCGGTGTGGCTTTCCCGCGGCAGGTTCATCGCACCGAGCAGCTCGGAACGTCCGCTGGCGGGATCATACAGCTCCGCACTTCGGAGAAACGTCCAGCCTCGGCCGACCCCACCGATGAACAACACCCGGCCGTCCGGCAGCAGCGTCGCCGTGTGACCGCTGCGGCCCTCCAGGAGAGAGCCCGCCGGGCGAAAGCGTTTCGTGGCCGGCTCGAAGACCTCGAGCGATGCCAGGTACTCACCAGTGTAGCCGCCGGCGACCAGGACGCGACCGTTGCTGAGCCGCGTCGCGGTGTGACCGGCTCTTCCCTGGAGCAGGGGACCGACTTCCTGCACGGTATTGGGGGCGGGATCGAACAGCTCCACGCTGGCGAGGCTGCGTCCACCGTCCGCCATTCCACCAATGATCAGCACCGGCCCCGAGGGAAGGGTCGTCGCCGTGTGCGCCGCGCGCGCCGTGCGCAGCGTGGCGACCTGACGGACGTCCGCCCCGGTTTCCCCCGGAGCGGAAGCGGGCTGCATGAGAACCAGGCACAGCAGGCTGCCAAACCTCAGGACGCCGATCGAAGACATCTGTGACCTCCGCAATGAGCCGGACCCGAGCCGGTCCCGTCCACGATTCGATGTCGCTGCGCGGAGGATAGTTTACGGCTTCCGCTGCCGCCCGTGGTGTTCGGAGTGGGAGTTCCGCTGTCGCTGGACAAGCGCAACCGCTTGTTGTACTTTGTATTGGAAAGTACTTGACATAGTGAAGGTCAGGGCGATAGGGTGAAGACCGGGGGCTGATTCATGCTTGGGACGCGCACACCGGGTCGCCGAGCCGCAAGCGCCGCCTGGTGCCTTGGGCTCGTTCTCGGGGGCGCCGGCTGTGCGCCGGCGGCCTACGAGGTCACGGAGAGCATCAGCTATGACTCGACCATCGGCTATTACGGCACGCTGGATTTGTACGAGCCCAGAGCGGATAGCGGTCGAGCGCACCGCCCCGCCATTCTGGCCATTCACGGTGGGGCCTGGAGGGGTGGCGACAAGGTCTGGGGAGAGCAATTCGCGGAAGAGCTGTGCCCGTTCGGCTACGTGGTCATTTCCGTCAACTACCGGCTGTCCAGCCGGCCCAACGCTACCTGGCCAGCCCAGATCGAAGACGTTCAGAAGGCGCTGAAATATGTTCGCGCCAATGCAGGTCGACTTCGCATCGACCCCGATCGCATTGCCTCGCTGGGCATGTCGGCCGGTGGTCACCTGGCGACGATGGTCGCGCTCCGCGACGATCCGGCCGGCCCGGAGGGACGGGTGCACACCGGCGTCAACCTCGATGGCGAGCACGATATGACGATGCCGCCTGAACGGGTGATGGCCGACTTCGACAATATTCTCACGGCCGTGATGGGTCACCCGGCGCCCTGGTCCGAGGCGGAGCTCCGCGATATCTCCACGGTGACGTTTGCACGGCCTGATGTGTCGATCCTGACGGTCCATGGAGCAGGTGATGACAATGTGTACGTCACCCAGGGTGAGCGGATTACGGCAGCGCTCCGATCGAAGGGGGCGGAGACTGAATTCGTGCGCCTGGAGGGCGGCGAGGGCGACTGCCATGAAGATTGCTGGAAGGTTCCCCGGGCGAGAACGGCGATCCATCGCTTTCTCGATCGCAAACTCTCGCATGACGGCAACCGGTTCTATGAGAAGAGGCATGGCGCACGGTCGCCCCTGAGAGATTAGGACGAGCCATGCGGCCTTTCCTCGTCTGCGTCCACGATGCCACACCGGCCTACGCCCGGGCGACTCGGGTGATGCTCCGGGACCTCGCGCCCCTGGTCGGGCGCCGGCTCTCTTTCGGGGTGGTTCCCAACTGGCACGGCGAGTGGTCCCTGACGGCGCATCCGGACTACTGCAGCCTGGTCCAGGAGGCGTCCGAGGAGCTGCTCCTGCACGGTTACTTCCACCAACGCCAGCGAGGCTGGGGACCGACCACGTGGCTCGCCGAGGGATGTGACGAGATGAACGGCCTGGATTCCGAAGCAACCCGGCGCACCCTCGAGCGCGGACAGGATGTCTTTACCGAGGTCTTCGGGGCACCGGCGAGGGGTTTCCTCGCACCCGCCTGGCAGCCGGGGTACGTACCCGAGGTACCCTGCAATGCCCTGGGCCTGAAACACTTTCTGGGCTTCTTCTCGCTCGCGTCATGGGAGGGGCGTCGGGTGCCCCTGGCGACCTCCACCTGGGACTGCGGGCGCTGGGGCGGGCTCGGGCACCTCGGCCATGGGTTCGGGTGGGTCCTTCAGTCCCTGGATCGCGGGGTCCCTACCCTGGCGATCCACCCGAGGGATCTGGATCGGGGCTTCTGGCCGAAGATCCTCCGGCTCACCCGGAAGCTCCTGGCAGCAGGATACCAGCCGACTACGGCGGCGGGTTTGCTCGAGGCGAGTGATGTTGCATTCGCTGTTTGATACCGTCATGGAACGGCGCTCCCGGCGGCTCCTGGAGCAGGTAGGAGCATGGCTGCCGCCCGAGGGACCGGTACTGGACCTCGGGTCGGGCACCGGACACCTCTCGGCCCGGTTGGAGCGGGAGCTGGGGCTCGAGGTGATCACCGCCGATGTGAGCGATTTGCATGTCGTGGGCCGGCCCCCGGTCCTGATCGCCGACGGAGTCCTGCCGTTCGAGGAGGGAACCTTCTCGGCCGCGCTTCTCTGCTTCATGCTGGCCTACCCGAGCGACCCGGCCGGTCTCCTGGCGGAAGCGGCCCGGGTCACCCGGGGACCCATTATCCTGGTGCAGTCCCTGCATTCGGGCCGCCTGGGGTACGCGTGGCTTCGGGTCCGCGAGTTCCTCTGGACCATTGTGGCATTCCACCTTTCGCAATTCCTCGGCTACGTCCCGCCAGAGGCGAAGTTCACCATGGACACCCGGCGCTTCTATACCGCCGAGGCGCTTCGGCGGGATCTGCAGGCGGCCGGGCTCTCGATCCGGGCGCAACGAGAGCGGCCCGTGCTACCAGGCCGCTCCCTGATGGTCGCCGGGTGGATGGTGATGCGGGATGACTGAGAGGCGCCTCTCCCTGGTGATCCCGGCACGCAATGAGGAGGCGCTGATCGGCGAAGTCCTGGAGGCCATTCTCACGAGTGTGGCGCAGGCTTCGGGAGTCCCCCGGAATGAGCTCTGGCTCCCGGACACTTCCTTCGAAGTCGTCGTGGTGGACGACGGGAGCGAAGACGCCACTGCGGCGGTCGTGGGGAGCTTCGTCGAGGACGCCGGCGTGCGACTGGTCCCTTGCGCCGGCCGGAGCTGCGCCGCGGCGCGCAACGTCGGGACGGCGGCCAGCTCTGGGCGGGTGCTCTGCTTCGTCGACGCGGATACCATCGTGCCGGAGCAGGCGGTCGACCGCATCCTCACGCTCCACGAAGACGAAGGCAGGTGTCTGGTGCTCTATCGGCTGGCGTCGCGGGAGCCCGGGTTCCGCGCCTGGCTCTGGTGGAGCTTCTGGGGTCTGGCCCGGCGCTTTCCCCTGGCGAGGGCCAAGTCGATGCCTGCGTTCATGAGCTGTGACCGGGCGCACTTCCACAGCTACGGCCCCTTCAAGGAGTCCTGGCAGATCGCCGAAGAGTGGCCACTGACCTGGGCGGCCTATCGGTACCACCCCGAGCGCTTCCTCTATGATCGGCGCCTCACCGGGCGCACCTCCAGCCGGCGAATGGATCTCCAGCGCTTCGGATACGCTCGCACATTCCTGAAATGGGTCTCGGTCGTTCTCTTCCCCTGGGCGCGGACCTCGCTCACCGATCGCATTCGCCACGAGGCAGGCAATCAATGATGCAAGGCAAAACGCTGGTCCTGATCCTGGGTTCGGTCGCGTTTTCGGTGGTGGGTCAGCTCTTCCTGAAGTCGGGCGCGCAGCACCTGGCCGGGCCGGGACGCTTCGGGTTCCTGCTGGCCGCTTCCCGCAACCTGCATGTCCTGTCGGGGCTCGTGTCCTGGACCGCTTCGGCGCTTTGCTGGCTCTACGTGCTCCGCGTCGCTCCCTTGTCCAGGGCGTACGGACTGACCAGCCTCACCTATGTGCTCGTCCTCCTGGCCAGCGTCTACCTCTTCGGCGAACAGGTTCGCCGCCTGCAGCTCGTGGGAACGGCTCTGATCGTCATCGGCATCGCCTGCCTGCTCTCCGGGGATTGAGGCCGTGCCGGAGTCGGCGGCGCGGGCCTACTTTCTCCTGTGCCGGGCGCTGGGACGGCTGCTCCGGTCCGCCAAGTACTCGACGACTCGGATCGTCTATGAGAACGGCGAGCCTCAGGTGCGAAAGCATCGCCGCTTCTACGCGCCGCTCCTGGTCTGGATGGCTGGTCCGCTGGTCAGAATGCTGGATACCGGCGTGCGGGTTCTGTCCCAGCGGGACTGGGAAGAGCGGGAGCGCCTGATCTACCGGAGCCTCCGCGGCCGCTCGATCCGGATCGATGCCGGTGGGAAGCTCGTTCTGCCTTGCCTGGCCGGCGAGACGCTCGCCACCTTGCTGGAAGATCCGGAGCGCCCGGAGGCGGCCCGAACCCGGGCCGTCGAACTGGCGGTCCGCGCCCTCGCCCGGTTCCACAGCCGGGGCTTCACCCACGGTGACGCCATGGCCGAGAACGTGCTGGTCGACCTCGAGGCCGGAGTCGCATCCTGGTTCGACTTCGAGACCCTTCATGAACCGGGTCGCCCGATGGCCTGGCGCCGGGCCGACGACGTCCGCGCGCTGCTCGCAACCTGCCTGGTTCGCACCGAGCCTGCGAAGGTCGCGGAGACCCTCCACCGCATCCTGGACATCTACTCGGACGACGAAGTCACCCGGCTGCTCGCCACGAGCTTCACCCTGGTCATGCGACGCCCGCTCAGCTTCCACCTCGGACAGGCGGGGTTGTCTTTCCAGGGTTTCCGGGAGATCGCCCGCTTACTGCGAGAGCGGGTTGGCGACTAGCTAGACTAGCTTGACGCCGATTACTTCAAACCCAGCAGGTTGCCGCCGGCCAGGAGGCGAATCGCCTCCCGCAGACGCCTCTGTTTGGTTTCCTCGCGCTTGGCGGACTCGATCCAGGCGACATACCGCCGGCGGTGTGAAGGTGTCAGCGCCTCGAAATGGCGCCGCGCCGCCGGACGATCCCGCAGTGCGGCCCGGATGTACGGCGGCAGCGCTGCGGGCAGGGGAAGCCGCGGCGGCCGGGGATCATAGCCCCGATTGGTCGGAGGCCGTTGGATTCCCGCCGGGTGCAACCGGTGGGCGGCTTTGAGCGCCGCGTACCGTTTCCGGTTCTTGTCCGACCATCGGCTGTCCGTTCGCCGGGGGGTGAATTTGCGTGCGTAGCGCCGGTCATCCAGGCGCTTGACGAGACTGTCCACCCAGCCATGGCACAGCGCCTCATCGAGCGCATCGTCGTACTTGATCGAGGTGACACCGGTGTGCCGCTTGTGAAAGACCAGCCAGATCTCGGCCTCCGAGGCATGGTGCTCATCGAGCCACTCGCGCCATTGGCGGCCGGTTTCAACGCGCAATGTCTTCATGGTCGCTCACGCTGCCGCTCGCGGAGGTACAGGAAGAGGGGCAAGCCGAGCGAGACGCCGACAATGACACTGCCAAGCACCGGGGTCCAGCGATGCGGAATCGAGAGCCGCCGGCCCTCGACAGACACGAAGACCCACAGCACGATGGCGGAGACGAGCACGTCGAGTCCGAAGAACGCGCCAACCCGGGTCGCGAACAGCTGCTCGACGAACAGCGACGCATTGAAGCCGTAGTCGCGAAGGAAGGGCAGGACCTGGGAGAGCGGGAGCACCGTGCCGGCGATCGCGAGTCCGAGGTACAGGTGCTTGGGCTTCATGCGAGCATTCCTCGCCTGTGGGGTACGCCGGTCAGGTGGCCCGCAGCTGGGCGCGATGATGCCTCAGATGATCGATGGGATACTGAAACAGGTCCTCCAGGCGCATGTCCGACCGGAAGCGCGGATCCCAACGGGTCGGATACGGCATCGTCAGGGACCAGTCGCCCGCGCGGACGCGGTCCAGCCGGGCAAGGATGCGTGCGTGCGCGCGGTCGAACTGGCGAAGGACGCCTGCCTTCCCAAGGAGGCGCGCGCCGGCCCGGGGGCCGATGGCATTGACGCGGTTGAAGACCGGCGTGGAGAGGTTGAGGACCCTCGCAAACGTTCTCGACCAGACTCCCGGGAGGCGACCGAGCCACACCAGCAGCCTGGCCAGCAGAGGAACGAGAATGAATCCGAGCATGACGTGAAAGAGCAGCTGGCCATTGGTCCAGCCGGGGTTGTGGCTCGGCGCGGCCCACGCGCGGGACGACATTGCACCCGCCATCGCATGAAATTCCTGACGGGCAGTGGCGAGGTCGGCTCGGAGCTGTTCGTGTCGAGCCCCGCGGTCGGCTGGATCGTCCATGTACCTGACCCTGATGGGAGAGAGTCAGCCGGAGACCCGG
>DATFGC010000426.1:0-2476 GCA_035249765.1 Gemmatimonadales bacterium
TCCTGGGCGTTCTCGGTGACGATCGGAGACCGCTCCGCTACCGCCCGCCCGACGATGCTGCCGGGCACCTGGACCCCGGCCTTGCCCAGCCGGTTGAACCAGTGGACCGGGAGGAAGGCGCCGCCCGGCTCTTCCGCCAGCAGCAGGGCCACCCGGTCGGCGGGGAGCACCGAGGACGCCTGGTCGACGATCAGCCGGAGCAGGGCGGTGGTGTCGCTCTCTCCCCCGAGCTGGCGGGCCAGGTCGATGAGGCGGGCCAGCCGCTCCCGATGGAGCCGGGCCAGGGCGCCGCCGCCGGACTGGACATCGAGGGCGCGGACGCTGGTGCCCGGGGGGATTGCTTCGGCGGCTTCGCCGCCTCGCAATGACCGGTCGGGTGGGTCCGCGGCGTTGTCGGCCACGGCCACCCGGAAGCGCACCCGCCCGAACGTGAGCACGTCACCCGCTTCGGCGTGGCCCTCGCCGAGCGCGCGGTCGTTACACAGGGTGCCGTTGGCGCTGGCCAGGTCGCGGACCAGGAGTCGCGAGCCGTCGGACCGGAGCTCGGCGTGATGCCGGGACACGGTCTCATCGGCCAGATGGATGTCGGAGGCGGCTGCCCGTCCCACCACCACGGCACCTCGCCCGGGGATCTCAATCGGAGGACCGCCCGCTTCGGGCAGCAGCTGCCAGCAGGGCACCGGACTCAGCGGGGCGCAGCCACGAGGTAGCGTCCCGGGCCGGCGACCGGGGCGCGCACCATGTCGGAGCCGGGACGGGTGGTGGGGAGGAAGGTCACCACTCCATCGTTGCCGACCCGGCCGATTGCGAGCGCCTTCTCGAAGGCGAGGTTGCTGCCGTAGCGCTCCCGGGCCCCGGCCGGCGCGACGAAATGGGTGCCGTAGCTGAAGGTGATCGTGGCACTGTCCGCCACGGCGCCCTGGAATGCGAGGGTGAGACCGTAGAGGCCGGGGGTGGGCTGGAGGGTGACGTCGGTCGGGAAACCGCCCCGGACCGCCGCCGCGGTATCGCTTCCCGGCCGCAATTCGAGAGTGGCGAACAGCCCGAAATCGGGCGCGGAACGCCGCAGCACGATGACCCGGGCGGCGCCCGGCGTGACGGCGACTACGGTATCCTCGGGAGCGGCGCCCGAGGCCTCCAGCACGAAGACCTGGGCAAGGGGGGCGGGCGGAAGGACCGGGACCGGAGCAGGTGCCGCCCCCGGCGCGCTCCCCGAGGGCGCCCCGCAGGCGGCGAGCAGCAGCAGCACCATGCTTGCCGGAGCGGCACGGGCCCTGCTAATTGAGGCGACCGATGCTCCGCGCATTCATCCTCCTCTTCCTGCTGGTCCTGCCCGGGCCGCTCGCGGCCCAGACCTGGAACGACGCCCAGGCCGGCGAGCTGGTGCGCCGCGCGATCCTGCTGCGGGAAACCCCGATTGCCGATACCGCGCTCCAGCAGTACCAGAGCCGGGCCCACGGATTCGTGTTCCACCTCTGGCAGTTCGGGCGGGGATTCCCCGACCCGCCTCGGCTGGCGCTGGTGGACGAGCTGGACGTCGAAGTGTATTGGGAAGCGCCGGATCTGAGCAAGCAGCGCATCGTCGCCTGGCGGCACCAGACCTTCCTGCCCACCGTCATGCGCTATCACCGCGACCACCTCGGCATCGTTCCCGACAACTTCGGTCCGGTCATCCGGATCGGCGAAGGGGACGAAGTGCGCGACGCCATCCATCCGCTCTCGCTCGAAGGACTCGACGAGTACGACTTCGCCCTGGGCGATACCCTCACCCTCCGCACCCCCAAGGGACCGCTCGAAGTCCTCGCGGTGCAGGCCCGGCCCCGGAACTTCGACCGCCCGCTGGTGGTGGGGACGCTGTTCCTGGAGCGGACCACCGCGGCGCTGGTGCGGTTCCAGTTCAGCTTCACCCCGGCCGCCTACCGCGACAAGGAAGTCGAGGATATCAGCGTCGTGCTGGAGCAGTCGCTGCTGGAGGAGCGCTGGTGGCTGCCCTACCGGCAGCAGATCGAGATCCGCCGCCGCTCTTCGGTGTTCGAATTCCCCATGCGGTCCATCATCCGGGGCAGCTGGACCATCGAAGACTACGACTTCGCGGCCCCGTTCCCCGATCCGCTGCGCGAGGCCCCGGAGTTTTCCGGGCTCGACGCCCCGACGGCCGACACCGCCCGGTGGACCGCGCCGCTTCGCGCCGAGGCGGAGGCGGCCGAGCCCTTCGATCGGAGAGAGTTCGACGAGATCAAGACCCGCGCGGAAGCGCTGGTGTCCCAGCGGGTGCTCGAGGGCATTCCGCGTACCCGGGTGGGCACCACCTCGGTGAGCGATCTGGTGCGGGTCAACCGGGTGCAGGGACTGGCCTTCGGGGTGAGCACCGCATTCCGGTTCCACGGCGGCTACGAGGTGCGGGGGTCGCTCGGCTATGGTCTCTCGGACCGTCGGGTAACCGCGGGCATTCTCATGGGGTTCACCCGGGGAGGCA
>DATFGC010000427.1:0-4356 GCA_035249765.1 Gemmatimonadales bacterium
CCAGGACATGCTGATGGCTGCTCGTACCGGTCTGGCGTCGCTGGTGCTCGGTACCGTGGCGGCCGCGGCCGCCTACCTCTCCGCCTTTCTTCCCGGCGACCCGCCGCTCTGGGGCGCCCTCGCCATGGTGCTGGGGATCGCGCTGATGTCGGTGGGCAGCATGGCGCTCGGGGTGGCCCGCGCGGGCCGTCCCCTGGGGCGGCTGGGGTGGGCCCTGGCGCTCAGCTTCGCGATTCTGGTGCTCTGTTTCGGGCTGGCGCTGTTGCTTCCCCCTGGCGGGGACGGGGACGCCGGGCTCTGGGCCGGGTTGCCCCGTCGCGCCGCGCTGGTGCTCTATGGAATCGGTGTTCTTCCCGCCTGCTTTCTGCCGCTGGCGTACGCGCTGACCTTCCGGGAACGGACCCTCGACGCGGCTGACATCGAACGAATCCGCGCGGCGCGACCCGGCCAGGCGCCATGAGCGTAGTCGCGGTCGGGCTCCTCTATGCGGTGATCGTCGCGGCCATCGCGATCTGGGCCGGCCGGCGCACCCGCAGCGCCAGGGATTTCTTCGTCGCGGGGGAAGGCATCGGGGTCTGGACCCTCGCCATCGCGGCCATGGCGGCCACCCTGTCCGGCTTCGCGTTCATCGGCGGTCCCGGCCTGGTCTACAGTCTCGGGCTCGGCGCAGTGCTGATCATTCTGCCCGCTTCGCTCACCAATACCATGTCGGCCTGGATGCTGGCGAAGCGGATGCGGCTGCTGGGCGAGGTCCGTGGCCTGATCACCGTGCCCGACGCGATCGGAGCCCGCTACCGCTCGCCGCTGGCCCAGGGGCTGGCCGGGGTCGCCATCCTGGTCGCGATCGTCGGATACATGGCCACCAACGTGCTGGCCCTGGGCCTCGTGGTGGACGCACTCTTCGGCACCGGCCTCACCTGGGGCATCTGGATCGGGCTCGCGGCCGTGGTGGCGTACTCGGCGGCCGGCGGGATTCTCGCCGGGGTGTACACCGACCTTTTTCAGGGCGGGGTCATGGCGGTGGCGTCGCTCCTGGTGTTCGTCCTCGCCATGCGCACCGGCGGCGGTCTGGGAGAAATCTCCCGCACCATCCTTGCGGCCGATCCGGGGTTCCTCGAGCCCTGGGGCCGGCTCACGCCGCTGGCGGCACTCTCATTCTTCTTCGTGTTCGGGATGGGAGCGCTGGGTCAGCCCCACGTGGTCCACAAGTTCTACATGCTGAAGGACCCGCTTCGGCTCAAGTGGTATCCGGCCATCATGACCGCGGCGATGATGGTGACCCTGCTGCTCTACTTCGGTGTCGGCGTCGCGGTGAAGGCCGAGGTGGTGTCCGGGGGCCTGGCGCCCCTGGCTCGGCCCGACGACGCAACGCCCACGTTCCTGCTGGGGTATACGCCGGCGCTGCTGGGTGGACTGGTCTTCGCGGGCGTCGCAGCGGCGATCATGAGCACGGTCAACTCGTTTCTCAATATCGGCGCGGCGGTGATCACCCACGATCTGCCTGCCGCGCTGGGGCGGACAATTCCCGACGAGCTGGTCTGGGGCCGGATCTCGACGATCGCGATTTCGCTGCTGGCCGGCGCGGTGGCCCAGCTCTCCGGGACCCTGGTCGCGTTTCTGGGGATCTTCGGCTGGGGGCTGTTCGCGTCCACCCTGGTGCCGGCGCTCGCCATCGGACTCAACTGGCCCGGCGCCACCCGCTCGGGCGCCATCGCCTCGATCGCGACCGGCCTGGTGACCACGCTGGGCTTCGAATCGGCGGCCTACTTCGGGGTGTTCACGTTTCCTGCGGGGGTGACCGTCTCGGGCTTGTCGCTGGTGCTGTCGCTGCTGGTCTTTTTCGGGGTGTCCCGGCTGACCCGCGGCGAAGCGGCGGACATCGACGCCGACGTGAAGCTGGTCATGGATACGTGAGGAGTCCGCTACCGACCTGCCGTCCAACAACCTACCGCTCCTTCGGTTTGAACACCTCCACCGCCAGGGAAAACGTTCTCTGCTCCGCCGGCTGCAGGGCGCCCACTCCCACCACCTTCCGGGCGACTTCCTCGCCCTTCTCGTTCAGGATGGACACCAGCACCGAGTATTCCCAGGGCTCCCCTACCGGCGGATGCTTGATGGTGCCCTCGACCCGGAGCGGGACCAGCGAGGGCTCTGCCCGCTGAGCCGCTCCCGGATCGAAGCGCAGGTGATGCTTGCACGACGGGCAGACCGCCGAGCTTTCCAGAATGATCGCGCGGCAGTGGGGACAGCTTCGCGTGGTGCCCGGGGGGCCCTGCCGCACGGTGCTCATGTCGTCGAGCCGGTCTCCATTCGCAGCTCAGGATGCCGGGCCGCCTTTTCTTCCCAGCCGAACTCGACCTGGCCCCGCATCCGGGAGCCGGCGGCCACGGTGAGCGACCCCGCCTTGAGGTTGCCGTTGAGCACCCCGGTGGCCAGCAGCTCGACCCGCTGGGCCCCGTCGATGTTGCCCTCGAGCTCGCCCCCGATCACCACGGCGGCAGCCCGCACCCCCCCGGTCACCTTGGCGTCGGCCTCGATGGTGAGATTGCCCTGGACGTGCACGTCGCCCTGGAACCGCCCGGCGATCCGGACGTGGCCGGCGCCTTCGATCTTGCCCTCGATGGTGAGGCCGGCGGCGATCACGGATTCCTTGCCTTCTCCGGTCACGGCGCGCCGGGGCGCGTCGAAGCTGGACGGAGCATCGGTGCGCATGTCGGGATCCTTCCTGGGGGCCTCCGGGACGATCGGGGCCGCTTCTTTCCGGGGAGAGGTCTGTTCCTTCCAGATAGCCATGGCTGAGCTCGCTGTTGGTGTGGCCAAGGTGCGGTGGTCGGGGGTCTGCGCCGGGCTGGCCGGCGCGTGGTTCGAGGAAGATAGGCCGGGGAGGGGCGGAGGGAAACGGGCGGGTTTCCGGCCAGGGGGCGGGAATGACGGACGCCGGACCGGCGCGTTACGTCTGGTCGCGCTGATCCGGCGTGCTGGCGGGGGTGCTCCGGGACTCCGCACCCTCGCGGGGACGATCTTAGGCCGTGGCCATTTGACCGTCCTGCTGCTGCACCGCGTCGACCCGGAACTCGAAGTGGGTGGCCTGCACCGTTTCGTAATCACGGGCGGTCTTGAGGCGGGTGATGCGGCGCCCGAAAATGTCGACCCGCCGCACGGTCACGCCGGGGAAGATGGGCGACACGTCGTACCACACGCCCGCGCTCAGGCGGGGATACCGCAGACTGTACTCCGGCTTCAGACGAGCTTGCATGTCGGGCATGGGATCCCTCGAGAGGTGAGATCGCGGCTGATATAATTGGCATCTCTGCAGCCAGCCGCAAGATTCGAATAAGCCGACAGTGTCAACTTTCTGGGCGTAAGAGATTCCGTCTCAGGGCCCCTTGAGGATCGTTGACCGTCCCGGTGCAGGGGGCTACACTCCTGCCTCGCTTCGTGGTCCTCCCTTCATCTTCGAGCCTCTCAGCCGATGGCGTCGGTCTATATCAACGAGCTCGGCGGCCATGTCGGCCGCACGGTGGTCCTGCGGGGCTGGGTGGCCACGACCCGCTCCAGCGGCAAGATCGCCTTCCTGGTGCTGCGCGACGGCACCGGGTATCTCCAGGCGGTCTTCGCCCGGAAGGAAGTGCCCGACGCGGTGTGGACCGCGTTCAGCGGGCTGACCCAGGAGACCTCGGTGGCGGTGACCGGCGTGGTCCGGGAGGACGCCCGCGCCCCGGGCGGCTTCGAGCTGACCGCGACCGATCTCACGATCCTGGGCCCCTCGCCCGACTTCCCCATCTCGCCCAAGGAGCACGGGACCCAGTTCCTCTTCGAGCACCGCCACCTCTGGCTCCGGAGCCGAAAACAGGTCGCCATCGCCCGGGTCCGCCACGTGGTCGTCCAGGCGGTTCACGACTTCTTCGACCAGCGAGGCTTCACCCACGTGGATACCCCGATTCTCACCGGGTCCATCGGGGAAGCCGCCGGCGAGCTGTTCGGCACCGATTACTTCGATCTGGGCAAGGCATACCTGGCTCAGACCGGCCAGCTCTACGGGGAGGCGGCGGCGGCGGCCCTGGGCAAGATCTACTGCTTCGGCCCCACCTTCCGGGCCGAGAAGTCCAAGACCCGGCGCCACCTGACCGAGTTCTGGATGGTGGAGCCGGAAGTGGCGTTCAATGATTCGGACGACAACATGCGGCTCCAGGAAGACTTCGTGAGCTTCCTGGTCGCCCGGGCCCTGGAACGGGCCGCCGAGCCGCTCAGAGAGCTGGAGCGCGACACCGAGCGGCTGTCTCGCGTGGTGCCCCCGTTTCCCCGGATCAGCTACACCGATGCGGTGACCCGGCTCAACCAGCTGGGGAGCGACAT
>DATFGC010000428.1:0-3961 GCA_035249765.1 Gemmatimonadales bacterium
GGGTTCACCGAGTCGGTGATCCGTGAGATGACCCGCCTGTGCACGATCGCCGGCGGCGTGAACCTGGCCCAAGGCTTCCCCGACTTCCCGTGCCCGCGCGAGCTCAAGGACGCCGCCGCGGCGGCGATCCAGGCCGACATCAACCAGTACGCCATCACCTGGGGCGGGAAGCGGCTCCGCGACGCGCTGGTCCGCAAGTACCGGGAGTGGTACGGGATGGAGGTCAATTCCGAAACCGAGCTCACGGTCACCTGCGGCGCCACCGAGGCGATGGCGGCCACCCTGCTGGCGATCGTGAATCCGGGCGAGGAGGTCATCGTCTTCGAGCCGTTCTACGAGAACTACGGGCCCGACGCCATCCTCTGTGATGCCAAGCCGGTGTTCTTCCCGCTGCTGCCCGGCCAGCCGCTCGACCTCGACCGGCTGGCCACCGTGTTTTCGAACCGCACCCGCGCCATCGTCATCAACACTCCGGGCAACCCGTCGGGCCGGGTGCTCAACCGGACGGAGCTCGAGGGCATCGCGGCGCTTTGCCGCAAGCACGGCACCTGGGCGGTGACCGACGAGATCTACGAGCACATTCTCTACGAGGGCGAGCACATCCCGATCGCCACCCTGCCGGAGATGGGGGAGCGCACCATCACGATCAGCGGCGCCTCCAAGACCTTCAGCATCACCGGGTGGAGGATCGGGACCATCGTGGCCCCCGCCGGGGTGACCGACGCGATCCGCAAGGTCCACGACTTCCTGACCGTGGGGGCGCCCGCGCCGCTGATGGAAGGCCTGGCGGTGGCGATGGAGACGGTGGGCCGCAGCTACTACGAGGGACTGGCCGCGGAATACCGGGCCCGGCGCAATCTGCTGATGACCGCGCTGCTGGCCGCGGGCTTCAAGGCGGTGGCGCCCGAGGGCGCCTACTACATCCTGGCGGATTATTCCGGGCTCAGCGACCTGCCCCCGCCCGAATTCGCCCGCTGGCTCACCATCGAGGGCGGCATCGCCACCGTGCCGGGGACCAGCTTCTTCAACCAGGCGGAGGACGGGGGCCGGCTCACCCGGTTCGCCTTCTGCAAGACCCAGGAGCTGCTGGAGGCGGCGGCGCGGAAGCTGGAGGCGCTGCCCGCGATGCGGTGAGGGGTTGGGGATCGGGGGTTGGGGCTTGGGGAACTTCCCCACCCCCCAATCCCAAATCCCCAATCCCGGAATCAAATTCGGCGCTTTTCCAGCGGGCTGCGCCCCGCTACGCTTCCACCCCCATGCCCACGCCCCCCATCGCCCCCCGCCATCCCCACGTCGTCGAGCTGCACGGGGAGCGCCTGCAGGACGACTATTTCTGGATGCGGGAGCGGGACGACCCCGAGGTCCGCGCCTATCTCGAAGCCGAGAACGCCTATGGGGATGTGGTGCTGGAGCCTACCCGCGCGCTCCAGGAAACCCTCTACGCCGAAATGCTGGGCCGGATCAAGCAGACCGATCTCTCGGTGCCCTATCGCGAGGGCGGCTACTGGTACTACAGCCGCACCGAGGAGGGGAAGCAGTACGCGATTCACTGCCGCAAGCAGGGCAGCCTCGACGCCGAGGAGGAAGTCCTCCTCGACCTGAACGCAATGGCCGAGGGGCGGCCCTATCTGGCGCTGGGCGCCTTCGAGGTGAGCGACGACGGCCGCTTCCTGGCCTACTCGGTGGACGGCACCGGCTATCGCGAGTACGACCTCTTCGTCGAAGACCTCGCCACCAACCGGATTCTTGCCGGGCCGCTGCACAAGACCGGCTCGGTGGCCTGGGCCGCCGACAACCAGACCTTGTTTCACACCGTGGAGAACGAGGCCAAGCGGTTCCACCAGGTCTGGCGGCTCCGCCTGGGCGGAGAGCACGAGCAGGTCTTCGAGGAACCCGACGAGCGCTTCCGGCTGGGGGTGCAGCGTACCCGGAGCCGGGCCCGGATTCTGATTCAGAGCGACAGCCACACCACCTCGGAAATCCTGGTGCTCAGCGCCACCGAGCCGCTGGCCCCGCCCCGGATCCTGATTCCCCGGGTGCCCGAGCGCGAGCTGGAGGCGGAAGACCTGGGCGACGGATGGCTGCTCCGGGTCAACGACACCGGGCCCAACTTCCGGGTGGTGCGGTTCACCGAGCCGCACGCCGATCCGGCCGGCTGGATCGAGCTGATGCCCCACCGCGATGACGTGATGATCGAAACCCTCGACGCCTTCCGCGATCACTGGGTGGCGGGGGAGCGGGAAGAGGGGCTGATGAATTTCCGGATCGTGGACCGGGAGAGCGGCGCCGCCCGCTACGTCACCTTCCCCGAGCCGGTGTACGAGGCCTATCTGGGTCCCAACCCGGAGTGGGAGAGCCGGACCCTCCGCTACGGGTACGAGTCACCGGTCACGCCGAGCTCGGTCTACGACTTCGACATCGCCACCGGGGAGAGCGAGCTCAAAAAGCAGCGCGAGGTCCTGGGCGGCTTCGATCCGGGCCGTTACGGCTGCGAGCGGATTTCGGTGCCGGCCGCCGACGGGACCTCGGTCCCGGTCTCGCTGATGTTCCGCAAGCACCCTCCGGTTCCCCAGCCGGCGCCGATGCTGCTCACCGGCTACGGGGCCTACGGGATCTCCTATCCGGTGGGCTTCTCCTCCAACCGGCTCTCCCTGCTCGATCGCGGGGTGATCTTCGCGGTGGCCCACGTGCGGGGCGGGGGGGAGCTGGGGCGGCGCTGGCACGACGCCGGCCGGATGGCCCACAAGGCCAACAGCTTCACCGACTTCATCGCGGTGGCCGAGGCGCTGATCGCCCAGGGCCGCACCACATCGCATCTACTCGCGATCGAGGGCGGCAGCGCCGGCGGGCTCTTGATGGGGGCGGTGACCAACCTGCGGCCCGACCTGTTCGGCGCGGTGGTGGCCCAGGTGCCGTTCGTAGATGTGATCAACACCATGTCCGATGCGTCGCTGCCGCTCACGGTGGGAGAATACGAGGAATGGGGCAGCCCGCTGGTGCCGGAGCAGTACCGCTGGATCCGGCCCTACTGCCCCTACACCAACCTCGCCGCCGGGGAGTATCCGGCGATGCTGGTGCGCACCTCGCTCAACGACAGCCAGGTGATGTACTGGGAGCCGGCCAAATACGTGGCCCGGCTCCGGAGCCTCAAGACCGATCTGCATCCGCTGCTGTTTCTCACCAACATGGGGGCGGGACACGCCGGGGCGTCGGGACGCTACGACCGGCTCCGGGAGGTGGCGCTGGACTATGCGTTTGTGCTGTGGAGGCTGGGGGTTGGGGATTGGGGGTTGGGGGTTGGGGAAAAGCCCCAGGAGGCGGGCCAGAGGCACGAGGGCGGGGTTCGCGCTGGTGGGTGAGGGTAGTGGCGGGTAAACCGATCTGGGAGTCGCTGAGAAGTTTCCGCAGCCATCAGGCGCGTCTTCCCCAATCTCCAACCCCCAACCCCTAAGCCCTCTTTACGGGCGTCCCTCCCAGCCGGGCCCCCAGCCAGGTCGCCACCGGGTAGATCGCCACCCCCACCACCCAGAACCAGGCCGGGTGGGGAATCACGTACATGTTCATCACCGCCGCGGCCAGGAGCAGGATGCCCACCGTGAGGGGCGGCCACCCCGCCGGCCGGGCGAACCGGGCCGCCAGTGCCGTGCCCAAAAGCGCGCTGACGAACCACCCCGCGAGCACCACGATCAGCGCCGCGCGGGGCATCACCGCCATCATCGCCTTGACCGATTCGGGATCGGCGAGGTCGACGCCCGGCGGGGGCGGGTAGATCCTCGCGTTGACCGCCTCCACCAGGAAGGTGATGGCGAAGGCCAGCAGGAGTCCGAGGATGACCGCGACCACGCCGCGCACCGCTGGCGACATCCCGAACCTCCTGAATAGGGTCAGCCCCGGGGCCAGACCACCACGTACGCTTTCCGCCGCCCCGGGGCGGTGCCGTACAATGATATCTGCCGCTGGG
>DATFGC010000429.1:0-5103 GCA_035249765.1 Gemmatimonadales bacterium
GCGCCAGGGCAAACGACTGCATGGTATTCTCGGGTGCGAGACCGGAGGCGCCGCGATGGCCGATCACCGGATGCGCGTCGGGGTCGAGCAGGAGGTTCATTCCGGATAGTAATCCTTCCCCCCGGTGCGTGACGAAGTGACACGGCGGTGTCTTCTCCCTGTAGCGGCACTCCCTTCCTGTGGGTCCTCCTCGACATCCGAACCGGGCAGATCGGTGTTTGCCGCCTCAGTTCCCCGCGTCGCCCTAACTTCTTGTGGATTCAGCGGATCTGGCTGTGTCGACAACCGGTCCGGCGTCGTCTCCACAAGGTGACGCTGAAGTTGGAACTGTTCTTGCCTGTTAGACGTCAGGATGTGACGAGGGACCCCAACATTCGGGGGCATGGAAAGGCGGCCGGAAATGCTGGATCCAGTGATGTATCACCTGCACCAGGCCAGGGAGACGGCCACATGGGTCGCGCAACTCATGCGTATCGACCCTGAGCTCATGCTGCCGGCTGCACTTCCCCTGCTTGCCGCGCGCTTGATGGACGCGGGCGGGATCGAAGACGAGTCCGATTTCGATGAACCGGAGGCGCAACCGGGATTGGCCGTAGGCTGACCCGCGCCCAAGCGAAATAGATTGCAGATCCTGTGGCCCCCGGCGTTCGCCGGGGGTCCTTTTTTTGCCGGTAATACCAGGGTCGGTTATTTTCCTCTGTCCCACCGCATTTCGTTGCACTTCGGAGGTAGGTATGGGCTCGAGATTGACCCCCCTGGGGGCGCTGTTGCTGCCGGGTCTGCTGCTCGCTGGACCACTCACGGCCCAGCCTCGTCACGATGAGGCCGGCTCGGGAGTGCGCTCCAGCGCGGCCCTGGTCCCGGCCGTGCTGCTCAGTCCCGACAAGTCCAAGCTGCTCCTGATGGAGCGCACCGCTCCGTCGAATGGAGGGGAAGCCGGATCGACCTATTCGGCCCTGATCGTCCAGCCGATCGGGCGGGGGGAAATCCGCCGCATGATTCTTCCCTGGAAGGCGCGGGTGCGGAGCGTGATTTGGGCCCCCGACGGCAACCGGGTCGGGTTCACCATTCTGGAGGAAACCGGCACCTCCCTGTGGGTGGGCGACCCGTACTCCGGGGTGATCCGCATGCTGGCGGGTCCGGTGTTGCTGGGCGGCGGGGCCGAGGGCTGCCAGTGGCTCCATTCGGGCGAGAAGATCCTCTGCCAGCGGATTCCGGCCGGCGGGTCGCCCGGGTCAACCGAAGGCCAGCTGGTGGTGTATTCCGTGTCCGGGTCGGACCGGGCAATCGGGCGTCCCGCGCGCTACGGCAAGGTCTCAATCTCTCCCGACGGGAAGTACCTGACGGTCGAGACCGGGGAGGGTTCGCTCGAGCTGTGGGACGCTTCGGAGGGCACCGTTCTCCGGGTGCTGCGGGACCGGAATGTCGTCGTTCAGCCCGGCTCGGACGTGGTCCCCGCCGGACCGCGGTCTTTCGAGTGGCGGGCAGACAAGCCCTCCACGCTGGTCTGGGTCGAAGCCCAGGACGGCGGCAATCCGGCTCAGCCGGCGCCGGTGCGGGACCGGCTGTTCCAGCTCGCCAGCCCCTTTACCGGCGCGCCGCTGCCCTTTGCGGCTCTGGAATTCAGGAGCCGGGGAATCGTGTGGAGCGGGGATGACCTGGCCGTGGTCAGCGAAGGATGGAGTCGGCCCCAGCGCCAGCGGAGCTGGATCGTCCGGCCGGATCGCGGCGGCGCGCCCCGGCTCCTGGGCCAGGCCAAGGGGAACTTCATTACCCGGCAGAAGTCAGGGGGCGGGGACGTGTTGCTCACCTCGGGGGAAGGCCGGATGGCGTACCTGCGGGGACAGGGCGAACCCTCCGGGGGACCGTTCCTCGACCGGATCGATCTGACCACCGGGAAGGTGCTGCGGCTGTGGCGCTCTCCCGCCGCCTTCAACGAGGAAGTCGTGGCCGTGCTCGACGCCGAGGGCGGGCGCTTCATCACCCGGCGGGAGTCCGCCACCGAGCCGCCCAACTACTACATCCGGGATCTCAAGAAGAAGGATCTCACCCCGCTGACCCGCTTCAAGTAAGACGTGAGAGGTGAGATGTGAGAGGGAAAGGCACGTCCTTCTCACATCTCACGTCTCACCTCTCACTCTTCAGCGCCCGTAAATCGCGTTAAACAGGAATTTGTACGTCCCGTGGGGCTGGCTCCGGAAGGTGATCTCCGGACCGAAGAGATAGAGCGTTCCCTTTCCGACTGCCGCTTCGGCTGCGGCCACGCCCCCGGTCAGATAGGTCTCTCCCCAGGCCCACCCGCTTCTGAGCGGGGTGCTGGTCGGGAACCACGCCACCGGCCGGAGGCCGCGGCGGATGGCGTCGGGCGGCAGCTCCATCACCGGACTCTCGTCGAACATCACGATCGCGCTGGTGCCCATGCCAAGTCCCGAGGTGGTGGAATTGTCCACCGCCACCTCGAGCAGTGAGGCGGGCACGTAGAACTTGTCGCGGGGTATCGGTCTGACGTCCCCCTGTGGGGTCCGCTCCACCAGGTGATTCCCGACGGCCAGGCCGAGATGGCGCGCGAGAGAGGTGGAGCCGCCGATGGTAACGATCCGGCCGCCAGCCTCGAGGAACGCCTTGAGCTGCGGGACGGTCTTGTCGACGGTGACCCGGCCGGTCATGGCCCGGAACTCCTGCGGGATGTCAGCCGCCGGCGCGCCTCCGCCGAATCCGCCCTGCCCGCCGCCGCCCTGGCCCGCCGGGATCGCCCCGTCCACGAACACCAGCACGTCGAACTGGTCCTTCAGGTTCCCGGCATCCAGACGCTGGGGGTACACTACCTGGAAGGGAAACTCGAACTGCTCCAGGATCCAGCGGGTCCACCCGGAGGGCATCGAGCCGCCGTACTGATCCCAGAGCCCCACCCGGACCGGTGTGAGGGTGGCCGTAGTGCCCGGCGCCACGCTGACGGCGGCGGCGGGAAGCCCCTTTTCCTCGGCCAGCCCGGCGAGCACCGCGGAGGCCTGCCCGCCGGCGGCCACGTACCAGGAACCTGCCGGGTAGGTGGTCCCGTTGGCGGAGAGCGGCTGGCTGAGGACCTGCACCGGCACTTTGGCCGCCAGCAGACGATTCACCGCCAGGAAGCCATCGTTGATCCGCCGGTCGATCACATAGGCCCTCCCGCTCCCCAGCGCGACGGCGCCGGGCGGCTTCGCCAGCACGTCGGTCACTTTCTCGAAGGGACCGTCGAAGGCGTCGAGGATCCGGTCGAACTGGACTCCCATCTGGAGTGCCAGGGTGTATCCGGCGTTGTCGTAGGGCGCCCGGGGCGGCCCGCCGGGGTAGGGGATATCGTTGGGATAATCCTGGGGCTCGAACATGTCGAGCACGTGGGGACGGAACGCCTGGGCCGACTTGACCACGTAGGATCCCGCCGGGTACGTCTTGCTCCCGACCGTGAACGACGCGGTGGCGCGGTGGATGTCGATGCCCGATTCGATCAGCGCGTTGACGAATTTGGTCGCGGTGAGGAAATCCGGCTGGCTGCTGGGGAGGATGTATCCCCGCGGATCGCGATCCTCGGGGCGCCGCAGCATGTCCCAGAACTTCATCGGGGTGCCGCCGCCGAACCCGCCGCCGCCCTGGCCCTGGCCCTGGCCCGGCGCCTGTGCGGCCCGCTCTTTTTCCGCCGCTTCCTTGACCTTGTCGACCCGGCTCGGGAAGGTGGTCCAGGTGTCGGTGTTGCCCCGGGCGATCGAATTCCGCCCCATGAGGTAGATGTTGTAGAGGAACGGCTCCCGGTACCGCGAGGCCAGGTCGAGGATCGCGCGGTTGGCGGTCATCGAGTAGTCGATGGACTGGCGGAAGCGCCAGCGCTGCGGCGCGATGGGATACGGCAGATCGCCGGTGGAAACCTGGCGGTCCGGCACGAACGGGATGGTGATCGGGGTGGGATTCCCTATGGTCTCGGTAAGGATCCCCACCATGTTGTGGAAGTATGCCGTGGTCCGGAGCCCGCCGTTCCACCAGGTCTGATAGCCGGCGCCGTTGCGCTGGGTCACGCCGGGCTTGCCTTCGGCCGAGAACCGCGCGTGCATCGCGGCGCCCACCAGGCTCAGCGCGTCCACCGTGAGCGGATCGAACAGATGGTTGTGGGGATCCCGGAAGGGCGGAGCGAACATCACCGTTCCGGCCGGGCCGGTCTGGTGATGGTTGTACATGATCTGGGGATTCCACTCCCGGTACAGGATCCGGCTCATGTTCTTCGACTCGGGCATCGCGTTCATGTAGTGATCGCGGTTGTTGTCGTGCCCGACGTACTTCTGGTAGAGCCGGGGGAGCTGACCGGTGCTTCGGGTCAGGGTATCGGCCCGCCGCATGTACCAGCTGGAGACCAGCTCCATCCCGTCCGGATTGGCGTGGACCACCAGCTGGATGACGTCGTCCAGAATCCGGAGGGTCTCCGGGTCGTTCTGGCTCGCCATCTGCCAGACATGCTCCAGCAGCTGATGGGAGCCCAGCACTTCGGTGGCGTGCAGCCCCCCGTCGATCCACACCACCGCTTTCCCCTCCCGCGCCAGCGCCCGGGCCTGCTCCTCGGTCAATCCCTCGGCGCGGGCCAGCCGGGTGGCGATCTCACGGTAGCGGTCCAGTTTCGCGAAATTGGCCGGCGCCGTCACGATCATCATCCACTGGTCCCGGCCTTCGGCCGTCTTCCCGATCGAGACCAGCTTGAGCCGGTCCGATTCGGAATCCAGCTTCTGCCAGTAGGCCGTGAGCTGGGTATAGGTCGCGAGGCGGTAGTCGTCGCCGACATTCCAGCCCAGCTGCTCCCGGGGAGAGGTCAGGCGACCCTGGGCCGGCAGCGCGGGAGCGACGGAAAGACAGACAGCCAGCGCCAGAACGGCGTGGCAGGCGCGACGAAGAGCGGTCACGGCCATGAGATCCTCGGGTTGTCGGGAAGAGCTGGGGGACGCCGGAAGATACGTCGGAGCGGCGGGGCTCGTTGAGGGAAGGGAACAGTGGTCAGGGGTCAGTGGTCAGGGTTGTTTCCCCTGATCGCTGACCCCTGTCCCCTGACCTCTGACCCCCTGCCTGTTGCCTGTTGCCTGTTGCCTA
>DATFGC010000430.1:0-6350 GCA_035249765.1 Gemmatimonadales bacterium
CCGCCATGAAGGCGGCGAGCTGCTGGCCGGTAAGATTCTCGACCGGTCCTTCCAGCACCGTGTCCTCCCTCGGGGCATCGGGGAGTACGGCGCTGCAGCCGGCCAGAGTTGCGAGCAAGAGCAGGGGCAGGAGGGGGTCACGCTGAGCGGAGCGAAGCGGCGGAGCTCCGCCCCTTCGGTCGCTGCGCTCCCTCAGGGAGACATTCTTCATTTTACGCCATCCATTCGCGGAACACACCGAGTAGCAACCAGCCATTGAGACTCATGATCACCACCGCCACGGTCCAGGCGCTCGCGGTCAGCACCCGGCCGTTGACGAACTGACCCATCTTGGATTTCTGGCTGGTGAAGAGCACCAGCGGCACCACGGCAAACGAGAGCTGGAGACTCAGGATCACCTGGCTCAGGATCAGCAGCGCGCCGGTGCCCCGCTCCCCGTACATCGCGGTCACGATGACCGCGGGGATGATCGCGATCAGCCGGGTGATCAGCCGGCGCAGCCAGGCCGGCAGCCGGATGTTGAGGAACCCTTCCATGACGATCTGCCCGGCCAGGGTCCCGGTGATGGTGGAGTTCTGGCCCGAGGCCAGCAGCGCCACCGCGAAGAGGACGCTGGCGAGTCCGGTGCCCAGGAGCGGCGCCAGCAGCTTGTGGGCGTCGCCGATGTCGGCGACTTCGCGGTACCCGGAGGGGTGAAAGGTCGCCGCCGCGAGAATGAGGATCGCCGCGTTGATAAAGAAGGCGAACAGCAGCGCCAGGGTGGAGTCGAGGGTGGCGAACTTGATCGCCTCGCGGCGGGATTCCACGTCGGGCAGGACATGCCGGGTCTGCACGATCGAGCTGTGCAGGTAGAGGTTGTGGGGCATCACCGTCGCGCCCAGGATGCCGATGGCGATGTAGAGCATCGCCGGGTTGGTGACGATTTCCCCCCGGGGAATCAGCCCCATCCCGACCGCCGCGAAATCCGGCTTGGCGAGGAACAGCTCGATGCCAAAGCAGACCCCCACCGTCGCGACCAGCGCGATCACGAAGGCTTCGAGGTAGCGGAAGCCCCGGTGCTGCAACAGCAGGATCAGCAGCACGTCCGCCGCGGTGAGGCAGACGCCCCAGATCAGCGGAATCCCGAAGAGCAGATTGAGCGCGATCGCCGATCCGATCACCTCGGCCAGGTCGCAGGCGGCGATGGCGACCTCGCACAGGATCCACAGGGCAAAGCTCACCGGCTTGGAGTAGTGGTCCTTGCAGGCCTGGGCCAGATCGCGCCCCGTCACCACCCCCAGCTTCACCGCCAGCGACTGCAACAGGATCGCCATCAGGTTGGAGAGCAGGATGACACTGAGCAGGGTGTAGGCGAACCGGGAACCGCCGGCGATATCGGTGGCCCAGTTGCCCGGATCCATGTAGCCCACCGCCACCATGTAGCCCGGTCCCGCGAACGCCAGCGCCTTCCGGAAGAATCCGACCCCGGTAGGAACCTTGATGCTCTGATATGACTCGGGAAGCGAAGGCCGGGTCCGAGGGCGCCGCCAGCCCTCCAGCAGCTCCTCGACCGGTACGACGGGACCGATCGGCACCGAGCTCATGAGGGCTCCGGACGGACGCAGAGAACCTGTTCGGCCAGCTCGTGCCCGATGACCTGCTCGTGCCCTTCGGTGCTCACCGTGATCGGGCCCCGGAACGGCTGGTGCTCGGTGACCGTAACCTTGGTGCCCGGGGTGAGCCCGGAGTGCTCGAGATAGCGGAGCCGCTCCGCCTGGCTGGTGGCCACCCGGCGGATCTCGGCGGTTTCTCCGGTTGGGATTTCGGCCAGCGGGGTATACACCAGCTCATCCATGGCGCCGTCCTGGTCGGGGATCGGATCGCCGTGGGGATCAAAGCGGGGATTGCCGAGTGCGGTGGCCATCCGCTCGATGAGCACTTCAGACACCGCGTGCTCCAGCCGCTCGGCTTCGTCGTGCACCGTGTCCCAGGAATACCCCAGGAAGCCGACCAGGTAGGCCTCGATGATCCGGTGCCGGCGCAGCATCCTGAGCGCCACCCGACGGCCCGGCGGCGCGAGCACCACACCCTTGTAGGGCGCGTGCTCGATGAGGCCCTGATCCGAGAGCCGCTTGATCATGCCGCTGACCGACGGGGCGGAGAGCTCGAGCAGCTCGGCGATATCGCTGGTCGATGCGGGCTGGCCCTTGGCCTGAAGGTGGTAGATCGCCTTCAGGTAGTCCTCGACCGAGCGGGTGATTGATTGTCGTACAATTTGGGGAGGCATTTGGATAAATTAGGCCAGCCTAAATCACTTGTCAAGCTGCCCTAAACCACGTGGGACTACAGGAGGCGCACCAGCGGGGTCAGGATCCGCTCGCTCATCCCCCAGAGGATTCCCGCATCGAGCCGGTAACCCATTGTCCGGACTAGGGTCCCATACCGCTCGAACTCCACCGGGCCGTAAACGCCGGGGGTCAGCAGGGTGTCCAGCGGCAGCCACCAGGCCAGCGCCACCTCGGGGCTCAAGTCCAGGGTCTGCCGGCTCGGGTGCGCAAAGACGAACGGCCGGACCAGGATGGGAGGAAGCACAGAGGTCCGGGGCGCCAGGTCGTCGAGGGTCCCGATCAGGGTGATGGGATCCAGCTCGACTCCCACCTCTTCCCGGGTCTCCCGCCGGGCGGTCTCGAGCAGGCCGTTGTCCCCAGCAGTCCAGCGGCCGCCCGGAAAGGCGAGCTGGCCCGACCAGCGGTCGCCTTCGCGATCGGCCCGGCGAATCAGCAGCACGCTGTCGGGATCGGGCGTGAGGATGACCGCAACCGCCGCCTGGGGACGGTCGGGCTCGTTGACCAGCGCGGGTCGCCGCTCCGCCAGGCGCTCGGCGAGGGCGGGGATCCGGCTCACGGAAGCTCGCGACAGAGCCGGGCGATCAACTCGTCGGAGTCGTCAGTCACCCAGGCGACCGAGCTTGGCTTGGGAACTCCCAGGACTCCGGCTTCCAGGGCAGCCACCAGCGACTTCCGGTCCGCCGATTCGATCTCCGTTGCGCTGCCGCTGGGCGTGAAGCGAACTGCGGTGAGTCCGGCACGCGCCACCCGGTCCGAGAAAGACGCGGGCATGGTGTTCCTGAAGATCACCGCCGGAACGGGTGCGGTTCGCGGGGCGGAACACAGTTCAATGTGGATGGGGCCGGCGGCGCCCGGGATCTGGTGCGCGGTGCGGGTGGGAGTCGCCACTCAGCCGGTGGGAAGTGCCGGAGGCCGCTCGGGGCTCAGGCCCGCCCCGTAACGGCAGGCAGCGACGTAGGCGGGCTGGGCCGTCGCGCACGCCGTCTCCCGCCGGGCCGGGTCGCGGAACAGCACCGCCGCCTGTTCCCCGACCGCGACATAGCAGCTGGCGGCGATGTCCTGGGGAACCAGCTGCTTGCAGAAGGCGATCCCGTCTTCGGTCCTGGCGGTGACGTCGATGAAATTCTTTACCACCCCGACGAAGCACCAGGAGCGATACCGCATGCTCCCCTGGGAGCAGTGCCGGATCGCCTCCGCGGGGTCGCGCGCCGTGACGCCACTCACATAGGTGCCGATGCCCTGGTAGCAGACCGGGCGCATCGGCTGGGGCGCGCCCTCGCAGATCCGGGCCACTTTGGCAAAATCGAGCCCGGTGCGTTCGACGATGAGTCCCGCCTGCATCTGGTAACACGCGCGCTGGTAGCGGTCGCCCAGGACCGAGCAGGGATAGAGGAGATCGGAGGGATCACGGACCTTGAAGGCCGGGAAGGTGTCCGGCTCCGACTCGTGGTGGCCCGCCTCGCCGTGGTCGGTCGCCACATGATGGGACTGGCCCCGGCCGCCGACGATGAATTCCATGAACGCCCCGCCGTAGCACGATTCGCTGTCCCAGGCATTCCCCAGCATGTCGCAGCCCTGCAGCGCCCGGGGGAGATTCATGGTGTATGTCTGCAACAGCCCGTGTCCGATGCCGTGGACGCACTGGAACCGGAGCCAGGCGCTCTCCCGGATTTGGGAATTCCCGTTGCAGAGCGCCACCACGCTGGCGCTGTCGGTTCCGGAATGGGCGAAGACCGCCTGGATGACGCCGTGGTAGCAGCCCGACTGAAACAGCTCGGTACACTGGAGATAGGTGGCGCCGACATCCTTCCCCGGGGCCCAGGCGTTGATGCCGATGACGTGACTGTAGTCATGCCCGAACTTACGGATCTGATCGTGCTCCTCGCCCAGGAGGGCCAGGGTGCTCATGGCGAAGCGGACCCGATCCTGGCGCACCAGATCGAGCAGCGCCTCCTCAAAGCACTTGCGGCGCGGGTCCCCGGCGAGGAGCCCGCAGCGCCGGCTGATCAGGCGGGCGGCGGTGGCGGAATCTCCGCCCGCGGCCGCACTGGTCAATTCGGCAGGAAGGGGCGGGAGCGGCTGTCCCGGAATTGCGGCACCGCTTATGCGGACAAAGGCCGCGAAGCCGAGCAGCGCGACCGCCAGCACGGTGGCCCCCAGGGCGAGTTTCCGTCTCATGGATGGATATTAACTTGTCATTGACCTGATGGCTGCTCCGGTTAGTATTGTCCCGCTCGCCGAACTGCTCCCTTCCGGAGGCCACACCCTGCGGACTTCCCATCCGACGTTAGCCGCCGCCAGCCGCTCCATCGCCGCCCAGCGCGAGGCGCTGGTCGAACAATGGATCGCCTGGCTGGGCGACCGAATGGCGGTGAGCAACGCGGTGCCCCGGGACATCATCCGCCAGGAACTTTCGCTCCTGATCGACGTCTTCGGCTCGATGGTCGGGCCGCTTCGGCGGGAAACCAAGACCATCTGGGTCAAGGTCACCGAAGAGTATGGCCGCCACGCGGCGATCCGCGGACTCGCGGCGGGCGAAGTCGTCGAGGAGCTCCAGTATCTGCGCGAGCTGCTGATCCGATTCCTCGCGCCCTCGATCGCCGCGCTCCGGCCCCGGCAGGGCATGGCGCTCCTGCTCCGGCTCAACCGGCTGGTGGACAAAGGCGTGGCCATGGCGGTGGTGGGCTACACCGATGCAGTGGTCGCCAGCATCCTGCCCGATTCGGGCGACCGCTCCTCGGGTCGCCGCACTCCCGATCCCGCCGAGCTGAAGCAGGCCCTGATGGAGATCCGGGCGGAGCTCAATCGGACCATCGCGCCGGCTGCGTAAGTGATCAGTGATCGGTGATCAGTGGTCAGGGGCGGCGGCAACAAGACCCCTGACCCCTGACAACTGACCACTGACCACTCATCCCGCGTCCCAACCGCCCTACCCCGCACCAATAAGATCCCACGCCGCACCGCCTCCATCGCGAACGTGCATCCGCGATGGTCACCGCCGAGCTGCTCCGCGCCATGTACCGGGCCGAAGACCTTCCCCGGCTGGCGACTGCCCTGGGATACGAGGCCAGATGGCGGGAGCTGCCCTCCGGCTCTCTCCCCGGAGCGGGCAGGCCCGTGCTTATCGGCCAGGGGGGCGACTTCTGCTGGTACGCCATCCCGGCATCCGCCGCCGGGGCCACAAAAGCCGCGCGCGCGCTCGCCGCCCGGGGGCTCCCCGCCGTGGTGGTGGGATTCCACCCGGAGACCCGGGTGATTGCGGTGGCATGCGGCGGAGCCCGTCCCCTCGAGATCCGGCTCGACGCGCCGGATCCGCTGGCCACGGCGCGGCTCCGCCGGGCTGCCGCCATTCCCGGCGAGCACGCCCTCGCGGCAGCGCAGCGGATCGGCGATGCCTTGAATGGCCTGGGAGTGGACCAGCGGTTCTTCACCGGATTCCGGCGGGTGCTCGAGGCGGTGATTGCCGCGCTCCCCCCCGGTATTCCCCGGCTCGACTGCCACGGAATCGGCCTCCTCCTCCTAACCCGCATTCTCTTCCTCTATTTCGTCGAAGCCAAGGGATGGCTGGCGGGACGCCCCCGGTTCCTGCGCGAGGAGGTGGATCGGTGTCTCTCGGCCCGCCGTTCCCTGCACCGCGATCTGCTCCGGCCCCTCTTTTTCGGAACCCTGAACCGTCCCGCCGACCAGCGCAGCGCGCTGGCCCGGCGTTACGGCGCGGTGCCGTTCCTGAACGGCGGTCTTTTCGAGCCCCATCCGCTGGAGCGCCGCTGGCGGGTGACGGTGCCGACTCCCGTGGTGCGGGATGCGTTCGACAGTCTGTTCGAGCGATTCCACTTTACCCTCTCCGGCGTGCCGGAGGAGTCCATCGCCCCCGACATGCTGGGGCGGGTCTTCGAAGGGGTCATGGCGCCGGACGAACGCCGCGCCACCGGCACCTACTACACCCCCGATGCCCTGGTCGGTGCGGTCCTGCACGACGGCCTGGCCACCTGGCTTGCCGGACGCCTCGGCATCGGCTGGAGC
>DATFGC010000431.1:0-2630 GCA_035249765.1 Gemmatimonadales bacterium
TTTCCGGCTGGGCACGCCGGACACCGCGCGGCGCCGCCGGGAGAATCGGCCATGACCGCGCGCACCCGGTGGAGACTCGCGCTGCTGCTGGGCGCCGCCCTGGGATGCGGCGACGGCGGCCCGCCTCCCTCGCCGGCGGGAGACCTCACCATATCCTACTTCCAGGGCGGGCCGCGCGCCGGCGCCATCCTGTTCACCATTTCGGGCGGTCCGGTCGAGCAGGTGACGGCGGAGAATACCGAGCTGGTCTCTTTCGCCTCGCCGGCTCCGGGCACCACCCGGGTCGTGGTGACCGGTGATCTGGGGACCGGGACCCTGCTCCGGGTCCGGGTGCCGGACCTCTCGCTGGCCGGCAACTACACCGTGCGGGTGGATCAGGTGGCGGACCGCATTACCTTCTCGCTCATTGATCCGGGAGCCCACACGCTGACCATCGCCCGCTGAGTCCTACCTTCGCCTTTTCGAGGACTGCGCTATGCCGCGATTCACCCTCAACGGCAAGGATGTCTCGGTCGACGCTCCCGCCGACACCCCGCTCCTCTGGGTTCTGCGCGATTCCTTCCGGCTCACCGGAACCAAGTTCGGCTGCGGCGTCGGGCAATGCGGCGCCTGCACCATACACATCGACGGGGTGGCGCAGAAGTCCTGCCAGTTCCCGCTGTCGACGGTGGAGGGGAAGACCATCGTCACCATCGAGGGCCTGTCGCCCGACGGGCGCCACCGGGTCCAGGAGGCCTGGGTGGCGGAACAGGTGCCCCAGTGCGGGTATTGCCAGCCGGGTCAGATCATGCGGGCGGCGTATCTGCTGGAGCGGACTCCCAGGCCCACCGATCGTGACATCGACGAGGTGATGTCGGAGAATCTCTGCCGCTGCGGCACCTACCAGCGGATCCGCCGGGCCATCCATCGCGCCGCGGGGGAAGAGGCTGTGCCGGCATGAACCCGGATTTCACCCGGCGCGAGTTCGTGCGCGCCGGGCTGGCGGCCGGCGCGGGGCTCACCCTGGCCGTGTCGCTGGGCGGCTGCGCCGACGAAGCGCCGCCTCCTGCAGGGTCGGCGTCCTTCGCACCCGATGCCTGGATCCGGATCGGCGCCGACGACACCGTCACCGTGATGGTGGATCGCTCCGAGATGGGGCAGGGTGTCTCCACCGCGCTCCCCATGCTGGTCGCGGAGGAGCTCGACGCCGACTGGTCCACGGTCCGCTACCAGTTCGCTCCCGCCAACGAGGCCTACTACAACCCGCTGATCGGCGGCATGCAGCTCACCGGCGGAAGCACCAGTGTGCGGGCGGCGTGGCTGCCGCTCCGCGAAGCCGCGGCGCGCGCCCGCAGCATGCTGATCACCGCCGCGGCGGCCGGATGGGGCGTGGCGGTTGAGCAGTGCAGCACCGACAACGGCTCGGTGGTGGCGCCCGATGGACGGCGGGTCCGCTACGGAGCGGTGGCGGCCGCCGCGGCGACGGTGCCGGTTCCGCTCCCGGGCACGGTACGGCTCAAATCGCCGGAACAGTTTCGTTTCATCGGCAAGCCGATGCCCCGGCTCGATCACCCCGACCTGGTGCGAGGGCGGACCGTGTTCGGGATGGACGCCGGACCGGCCGGCGCACTGGTGGCCGTGGTGGCTCGCTGCCCGGTGTTCGGAGGGACGCTCCGCTCGGTGGACGACACCCGAGCCCGGGCCGTGCCGGGGGTGCGGGAAGTGGTGCGGATCGATCAGGGCGTGGCGGTGGTGGCGAAGGACTACCCCTCGGCCCGGGCCGGGCGCCACGCGCTCGCAATTCAGTGGGATGAAGGCGCCCTGGCCACCCTCGATGACGCCGGGGTGAGTGCCCGGCTCGAGGAGCTGGGGCGAGGCCCCGGCAAGGTGGCGCGCAGCGTGGGCCTCGGGGGCGAATTCGCCGGCTCGGCGTCCCGCACACTGGAGGCGGTGTATGAGGTGCCGTACCTGGCCCACGCCACCATGGAACCGATGAACTGTACCGCCGAGGTGCGGGCCGACGCGGTCACCCTGTGGGTCCCCACCCAGTACCAGACCGGCCCGCGGCTGATGGGTGGCGGCACCCGCGGGGCGGCGGCCAGGGCGACGGGAGTTCCGGTCAGCCGGGTGACGGTCCACACCACGCACCTGGGGGGCGGGTTCGGCCGGCGCTCGGAAACCGATTTTGTGTCGGAGGCCTGCCAGGTTTCCAGCGCGGTGGGCGCGCCGGTCAAGCTGGTCTGGAGCCGGGAGGACGACATCCGGCACGACCAGTACCGGCCCGCCGCGCGCCATCAGTTGCGGGCCGGCCTCGCCGCCGACGGATCACCGGTCGGATGGAGCCATCACGTCATCAGTCCATCCATCATCGCAAAGTTCCTTCCCGGCTGGCTTCCCGATTTCGTGGCCCACCTGGGCGGGCCGCTCAAGGGCGGGGTGGACGGCAACGCGATCGAAGGCGCGGCCGAGAATCCTTACGCCTTTCCCAACCTGGAGGTACGCTATACCCGGGCCGATCTGGGGATTCCGGTCGGATTCTGGCGATCAGTGGCGCACTCCCACACCGCATTCGCGGTCGAGTGCTTCATGGATGAGCTGGCGGAGCTGGCGGGATCCGATCCGGTGGCGTTTCGTCGCGGACTCCTCGCCCG
>DATFGC010000432.1:0-3968 GCA_035249765.1 Gemmatimonadales bacterium
CCAGCGCCGGATACCTCGCCATCTCTGCTTCGGGATCGGGGCCCGGACTGCTGGTCATCCAGGAGTGGTGGGGGCTGGTCGAGCACATCAAGCACCTGTGCGACCGGTTCGCGGCCGAAGGTTTCGTGGCCCTGGCCCCCGACCTTTACCACGGGGTGGCGACCAAGAGCCCGGACGAGGCGGGAAAGCTCTTCATGGCGCTGAGTATCGCCCGGGCCGCAAGCGATCTGCGCGGGGCCGCCGATTCCCTGCTCGACCGTCGCCAAGTCACTTCGACCAAAGTGGGTGCGGTCGGTTTCTGTATGGGTGGACAGCTCGCGCTCTACGCCGGCGCCGAGTTCCCCGACCGGATCGCGGCGGTGGTGGATTTTTACGGAATTCATCCCAACGTCAGCATCGAACCCGCCCGGATCCGGGTGCCGGTGCTGGCCCACTTCGGGGAGCGGGACAATTCGGTGAAAATCGCGGACGCCCGGGCGCTGGCCGCCGGGATCGAAGCGGCGGGCGGCTCCATCGAGGCACACTTCTATCCGGCCGGCCACGCTTTTTTCAACGACAGCCGGCCCACCGTGTACGACCGGGGCTGCGCGGAGATGGCGTGGGAAAGGACGCTGGCGTTCCTACGGAAACACTTGGCTTGAGCCTTCAGCCTTCAGCCGTCAGCCCTCATCCATCAGCGACTGAAGGCTGAAGGCTGAAGGCTGAGGGCTCTCTTCAGAACCACCTCCCTACGCGAATAAACGCCGCCTTCTCTCCATTGCTCGCAAATCCGTATTCGAAGTTGACCGGGCCGATCGGGGTGGCCGCGCCAAGGCCGAGGCGCATGCCCGCGAGCCAGCGGTCGCCGTCGAACAGTCCGCCTCCGCTGCCTGCGCGCCCCGCCGCCACCAGCCAGCGGAGGGCTATGGGACCCTTTACCTGCCAGGCGCTCTGCACCTGGACCACCAGCTCGCGATCCCCCCGGCGTTCCCCGACCGTGAGCCCGGGAAACCCGTCCTCCCCGCCCAGCTCGAACTCGGTCTGCAGCGGCAGCCTGCGCCCCGCGCCCAGGCGGATGGCGGGCTCCACGGTGAGCCCCCCACGGAGGATCCTGGTCCCCACTTCCGCCCGGGCCAGCTGGTAGTCGCCCATCCAGATCACCTCCGCTGCGGCACGAAGCACACGCCCCGCATCGGTCCGGGCCGAGAGAAAGGTGCCTCCGCTGAAGTGGCTATCGCCGCCGGGGGATTGCCAGGCCGCGGCGGTGCCCCCGGCGCGCAGCCGCCAGGTTCCGAGCCGGGCCCACTCGACTCCGATCGAACCGGTTGCCTCGGACACGTCCAGCTTGGTGAAGTTCTCGCCCTCGGCGTCGAACTGACGCACCCCTTCGGAGCGCAGCCGGACCGAGGCCAGGGGAGTAACCCGGGTGCGGCCGATGCCGAGGTGGCTCAGCAGCATCGCGGTGAGATCGCTCCGGAATCGCCCCAGCGTGAGGACCGCAGTGGCTTCCGCGCCGCGAATCGAGGTGCGATCCAGCGCACCGAGCCAGAGCCGGCCGCCCAGATCGTGGTCGTAGGCCACGCCGAGCCCGGCGACCCGCCGGCCCGCCGGGGTGATTTGGGCCCGGAAGGTGATGGTGTCGCCCGCCCCCTCGGGCCCCAACCAGATCTCGCGGAACAGCTCCAGGTTGGCTGCCTCGCCCAGCTGGGCCGAGAGCGCCGCCAGGTCGAGCCGCTGGCCCCGGGAAAACCCCAGCATGCGGCCCATGGTTTCGCCGTCTCGCGCCGTCCCGTTGGCCACCTCCCATCCGGCCAGATGGGTAGGAAGCCGCACCGGTGCCGGGCCGGGCGCGGGCGTGAGGCAGCGGGCCCGGGCAAAGACGCTGTCGGCGGCGAGCTGGCCCTGCAGGACCAGCGCGTTCTGGGTAACCGGACGGAAATCGAGATTGGCCACCCCGCGCACCTCGGGGCGAATATGCAGGTCGTCGGGTCCCAGCTCCTCGAGCGGCTGGCGAAAGAGAAAGGCGGCGAGCTGCGCGGCGACCGCGCCGGGAGAAGAGATCGCCGCGGTGTCGAGCTCGAGCGGCTCCCGCAGATCCACCACGATGACCCGGCCGGCGCCGGCGGCCCGGGCCGCGCCGATGGGAAGGTTGGCGGAGATCCCTCCGTCGATCAGCACCCGGTTCCCGATCCGCTCTGGAGAGAACACCAGCGGAATCGCGCTGCTGGCGCGCACCGCCTGGGCGAGGTCCCCGCTGGCGAGCACCACCGGCTCCCGGGTCCGGAGGTCGGTGGCGACGGCGCGAAACCGGATCGGCAGCCGGTCGAAGTCTCCCCCGGCCTGGAGATTGGCCCGCAGCAGGAGGCGGTTGAGCATCGCGTTGGTGCGCAACTCCGACTCGCTCCCGGTCACCAGCGAAAACCCGCTCGGGCCCTGTTCCCAGAGGAGCAGCGGGAGCAGATCACCCCAGTTGTGAGGAGCCCGGTTGATCAGGGTGCCGGTGAGATCGTCGAGCGGTTGGCTCCGCACCAGGGAATCGATCTGCCGGGCGGAGAGGCCGCTGGCGTAGAGCGCGCCGATGATGGCGCCGATGCTGGTGCCCACCACCAGGTCGGGCCGGACCCCGAGCCGATCCAGCGAATGCAGCACGCCGATGTGCGCAAACCCCTTGGCACCGCCGCCGGCGAGCACCAGCGCAAGGGGCGCGGCGGAGCACGCCTGGGCCCGGAGCGGACCGGCTGTCCCGAGGAGGAGCGCGAGTGCGGCGAGCCGGACATGCATGGGCAAAACCTAATCCCGCCTCCCCTTGCGGAGCGCCGTCGGGCTCCTTAATTCTGTCCCCAGGCGTCCCACGAGCCGCCTGCTGCCCCCCAACGAGGAGTCCCGCGGTCATGGCGTATGTGATTACCGAGCCCTGCATTGGCGTCAAGGACCGGGCCTGTGTCGACGTCTGTCCGGTCGATTGCATCTATGAGGGCGAGGACCAGCTCTACATCCATCCCGACGAGTGCATTGACTGCGGGGCCTGCGAGCCGGAGTGCCCGGTGACGGCGATCTTCCCGGAAGAGGATGTTCCGCCCAATCAGGAGAGCTACATCGAGAAGAACAAGGAGATCTTCAACTCCGATGCGCCGCCGGGAAGGCCGAAGAAATAGGGAGCCAGGGAGCCAGGGAGCCAGGGAGCCGGGGAGCCAGGTTCTTGAAACGCGAACGGTGCCGCGGATTCTTCCGAGGCACCGTTGAGTTTTTCCGCTAGCTCCCTGGCTCCCTGGCTCCCTGGCTCCCTGCAGTTAGGCGGGACGACCCGCGGGATCGGACATGGCGCCGATCCCGGGGCCGCAGGGATGGAGAACTGCTCGAGGCTTGACGGTGATCCGGTATGGAGCACCTGATCGGCCCGTCCTTCTAATAGACGCCCGCCCCCCGTAAATGGTTTCATCCCACCGACTGCAGGAATTTGAGGATCGCCCGCGTGGTGGGCACCGGCTGCTCGACGCAGGGGAGATGCCCCGCGCCGGGAATCTCCATCAGCCGCGCGCCGGGTATCGCCGCCGCCATCGCCTGCGCGATGGCGGGCGGGGTGATCGCGTCCTCCGCCCCGACCAGCACCAGGGTGGGAATCCCGGTGAGCGTTTCCAGGAGCGGCGTGCTGTCGGGCCGCTCCCGCATGGCGGACAGCGCCCCGACGATCCCGGACACCGGTGTCCGAAGGATCGCGGTGCGCACCCGCTCGATGATGTCCGGGGAAACCTGCGACGTGAAGAACCGCGGCAGCATCGCCTCGGCCGCCGCGATCACCCCCTGCTCCCGCACCCGGCCGATCAGCCCGTCACGGGCTCGGCGGCCGTCGGCGCTGTCCGCCTCGGCCCGGGTATCCATCAGGATCAGCCCGCGAACCCGCTCCCGCCACCGCCGCATGAATTCGAAGGCGATGTAGCCGCCCATCGAGAGCCCGTAGAGCACCACCTGCCCTTCGCCCAGCACATCCA
>DATFGC010000433.1:0-4887 GCA_035249765.1 Gemmatimonadales bacterium
TGTCCGGAGCTCGTGGAGATCGATCTGACGATGCCGAACCGGCACCACCTCCTGGTGGACCTGGGGCCTTTTGGGCTCAACAATCCCAATGAGATTTTCCTGGCGACAACCGAGCCCCATGGCCTCATTCGGGGCACGGTCGCCCGGGAATGATCCCGGCGGGCCGCTGGTGCCTGCCTCAGCGCGGGTCTTGCAGGCGCCTCGAAGGCTCGAGGACCAGATCGTAGAGCTTGACCAGGCGGGTATCAGTACTTACGAAATCCGACCCAATTCAGGGACCACTCTAGGAACTTGGGGGACGGTGGCGCTCCCAAACCCGCTATTTCCTCCCCGCGAGAATCGCAACAAAACTCCTCCCCCTGAACTCCTCCAGTGAAAGCCCGGTCCGCTCCGCCGCTTCCTCTTCGCTGAGCGCGCCGGCGTTGATGCCCCGCAGGAAATAGTTGAGCAATCCCTGTCCGGTTGCCGCGTCGTCGAAAACATCTCCCACCAGAGTGGCCTGGGCGGCCTTGGCCACGAAGTTCCGGAGCCGCTCCCCCGCGGCTTCCAGCCCCTCGAGGAAGAAGGCGTACACCGCGGCGTAGCGGGTCGCGAGCTGGGCAGGGTGGAGGTCCCACCCCTGGTAGAACCCCTGGATCAGGGAGCGGCGGACATCGGCGTAGTGGAGCGCCCAGGCGTGGTGCACCCCGGCCCGGTTGGCGGCGAGCTGCTCCGGAGTGAGTGTGGTACCCGCCGCCGCCCGGTGCCGGGGCACCGGCATCACCGTGGTGGACCCGTCCGAGAGCCACACCCCGGTGCCCGCGAAGGCCACCTGCATCATCTGCCGGGCGAAATCGCAGGCCGGATGTCCCATGCCCTGATGGGCCGCGGTGATATTGCAGCCCGCGGTGTAGTCGTAGGTGCCCAGATGGGCCGCGCTGATCCGTCCGCGGCCGGCCTCGAGCAGGGCGGGGAGGGCGGAGCGGCCGGAGCGGTCCACGATGATCTGGGGCGTCTCTACCATGATCTCGAAACGCAGGCTGCCCGGCACCAGGTCGAGCGCATCTTCCGCTTCCGCGAGGACCGCGGCGAACCATTCCACCTGCTCCGGGATGGTCACTTTCGGGAGGGTGACGACGAATCCGTCGGGAAGCCGGCCCGCGGTTCGGATGAGGGCGGTGAGAAACACGTCGAGGGTGCGAATGCTGCGTCGGCGGTGCTCCTCGTTGAGCGGCTTGATCCGGATGCCGATGAATGGAGGCAGGGTGCCCTCGGTGAGTCCCCGGGCCACTTCCGCCGCGGAAGCCGCGGCGTGCCCGTCCTCCTCGTCGTCGGGGCGGTTCCCGTAGCCATCCTCGAAATCGATCCGGAAGTCCTCGACCGGTTCCCGCTGGAGCTTGAAGACCACCCGGCGATGCACCACGTCGGCCAGGGCGGAGGGCATTCCCACGGCGCGGGCGAACTCGGCGGCGTCGGCCCCGTATTCCTCGAGCGCCCGGAGCGCCACCGCGCCCAGCTTCCGGACAGTATCGGCGCGAAAGAGGTGGCCTCCGCCGTACACGGTGTGGAGCGGCTGGCGGCCGCCGCTCTCTCCGGGGTAGCGGCCGGAGAATTCGCGGGTGGCGGCGCGGAGCGCTTCCAGCCCCGCGGCAGCGGGGTCGGGGGCGAGTGAGGTCGGGATCGGCATGAGGCTCGAAGTATGGCAGAAACAGGCAGCAGGCAACAGGTGAGACCAGGCAACAGGCAACAGGCAACAGGCAACAGAAGCGAACGGCCGGAGGGAATGAACTACTCACCTCCGGCCGCTCACCTTACCGCTTACCGCTTACCGCTCACCGCTCACCGCTTACCGCCCTAGGGCATCGCGAATCGCTGGAGATACTGGAGATCGTCCTCATCGCTGCGGGCGACGTACACGGTGCCTTTGCCGAATCCAACCACCCGGCTGTTCGGATTGAGGCTCACCTTCTTGATGAGCGCACCGGTTTTGTCGAACACGTCATAGCTCGGAATCTTGTCCGTGGCCGGACGGGTGCGGAGTACCCAGACCTGGCCGTCCGGAGTCCCCAGCACCGAGGCCGAGCCGGGACCGCCCGTGAACGGGGGCATGGTCTCTTCGAACTCGGGGTCAGGGAGACCGGTAGCTGCAGAGGCTTCGGTCCGGGTTCCGGATCCCCCGGCGGTCATCCGGATCGCCATCGGGGGATTTCTGCGCCGGTTCTCGAGATAGGCATCCTTCTCCGCCTTGGTCACTTTGATCGGAGTGTAGGGCTGAGCCGGGCCACCGGTCGGCTTCCCGTCCGCGTACCAGATCACCCGATAAGGCGATGGGATCACCCTCGCGATCCGGCCGTCCCCGGTCACATCCCAGGACTCCGCCGGAGACCACACTTTGCCGCCACCGATTCGCATCGAAAAGTTGTTGCCCGATCGGCTCGCCGTGGTTCCCGACGGGGCCTTCACGTAGGCAACTGTATCCATCTTCGAGCCCACCCGATCCCACCGCAGGATCGCCAGCGAGTCAACGGTGCCGGATGCCGAGAACGGAGAGCTCTGGAGGTACATCCGGCCCCGGGCGTCCACCCCGCGGACATCATTGAGCCCGATCGCAACGGTTGGACCCGCTGGTCCGCCGGTCGCGGGCCTGGGCATGTCAACAATCGGACCGGTCTTGCCGTCGGGCAGGATGGTGAGGAAACGGCGGCCCAGCATGTCATGCAAGAGAGTCTCCCCGCCGGGAAGTCCGAACAGCGAACGAGGGAAACTGTACTCTCCAGGTCCCTGTCCCTCTCGCCCGACCTTCGTCATCGTGCCGGTGGTCAGGTCGACGAGCTGCACGACCTTGTCCCGGCTGTCCGACACCAGGACCTTGCCGGAAGGCAGCTCGCGAATCGAAGAGATCTGGGTGAACGATTCCTCGGTTTCCGCGAGCGGCTTGCCGAGCGCCACTTTCTGCTGTGCCGCGAGTGGCATGGCGGCGAGCACCGCCAGCGTCCCGAGCAGCGTTCCGATACTGGGCTGACGCACGTCTGGCTCCCTCGTCTCGAGTGGATGGATTGCCGCAAAAGGGGATGCCTGGCCCCCGGGGAGGGTCGCAGGGGCGGCTAATTTGCAGCCGATGCGAATCCCCCTGCCGAATCTTCCGGTCCGCCCGGCTACCCGCTTTGCCCCGAGCCCCACCGGGTACCTGCACCTGGGCCACGTCTCCAATGCGGTATGGACCTGGGGGATCGCCCGGGCCGCGGCGGGAACCGTGCTGCTCCGGATCGAAGACCACGACCGGGGGCGCTGCCGCCCCGAATACGAGCGGGCAATCCGGGAGGACCTCGAGTGGCTGGGCCTCCGTCCCGACCGGGAGAGCCGGCAGAGTGACGATGCCGCGGTGTACCGGGAAGCCCTCGAGCGGCTGGGCCGCACCACCAACAGAGTATACGGCTGCCGATGCTCCCGGGCCGACATCGCCCGGCTAAGTGACTTGGCTGACGGCGAGGAGCTTCGTTACCCCGGAACCTGCCGTGATCTCGGGATACCTCCGCAGCGAGGAGGAATTCGGGTGGTGCTGGGTGAAGCGACGGTCTCATTCGATGACATCCGCCTTGGCCCGCAACAGCAGACTCCGGCCCGTCAGTGCGGTGATCTGCTGCTCCGCGACGCCACCGGCAACTGGACCTATCAGCTCGCTGTGACGGTGGACGACGCCCGCCAGGGCATTACTCTGGTCATCCGGGGCGAGGACCTGCTGGCCTCCACCGGCCGCCAGATTCTCCTCGGGAAGATGCTGGGCAGGGAGCATCCGGCGGCGTTCCTTCACCACCCGCTGATCGTGAACGAGGAGGGCGCCAAGCTCAGCAAGCGCGACCGGGCCACCGGAATCCGGGAGCTTCGCGCGTCAGGGCGCTCGCCTGAGTCGGTGCTGGGCGAGGCGGCGTGGCGGACCGGGCTGCTGCCGGATCTGCGACCGCTAGCCGTCTCCGAGCTGGCCGGACTGTTCCGCTAGTCATCGCGAGGCCGAAGGCCGACGCGATCTCGTCGAGATGGCTTCGGGGCCTTCGGCCCCTCGCAATGACTCCCGCCTGCTCACCGCTCACCGCTCACCGCGTAGAGCGCCCGGTACACCGACAGGTTCCGGAGCACCCGCCGCACGTAATCGCGGGTCTCCACGTACTGGATCCGCTCGATGAAGACCTCGGGGTCCTCTGCGGCCCCGGCCAATCCCAGCCAGTCCGCGGTCGGCCGGCCGCCGGCGTTGTAGGCCGCCAGGGCGTGCTCGGGCCGGGCGTAACGACGGAGGGTTTGGGCCAGATGGCTGATCCCGAACCGCAGGTTGATCTCCGGCTGATAGAGCAGGGCCGACTCCCACTCCTGAATGCCCTCCACGCGGGCCAGCGCCGCGCCGACCGAGGGGAGCACTTGCATCAGTCCCATGGCGTCGGCCCGGGATCGCGCGGTGGGCTCGTAGCCCGACTCCTGCCGGATGATGGCGGCGGCGAGCAGCGGATCGACCCCGGCCGCTCCAGCCAGCGGGTAGAGATCGGCAGGCCAGGGAATCGGATAGGTGAGCCGCTGCATCCGGGGATCGCCGCTCCGCTGAGCCAGGCGGTAGGCCCGCGCGGTGAAGCCCCGCTCGGCAAACGCCGCGGCCGCCTCGCCGAGCAGCGGGGGACTGGTGGTCGCCTGCCGGGCCAGCCGGTCGTACTCCAGCCGGGCCTCGAAATCGAGTCCCACGCGCTCCAGCAGCGCGCCGCGGTCCAGCACAACGGCAGCCGAATCGGTTCCGGTGGGCGGCTGCTCCGCCCGGGGGGGCAGCTCGGCCGGAAGGCCGAGCCGGGAGGCGGCGGGCAGCACGTAGTACGAAGCGGGAAACCGCTCCCACACTTCACGCCACTTGAGCTTGGCCGCGGCGCTGTC
>DATFGC010000434.1:0-3235 GCA_035249765.1 Gemmatimonadales bacterium
CCCACGCCGAGTTCCTGGCGCTCGAGGAAAGCCTTGCCACACTGGGGACCGACCGGCTCCCCCTTGCCACACTCTATGTCACGCTGGAGCCCTGCGCGCAGTGCGCCGGGGCGCTGGTGCTGGCCAAAGTCGGCCGGGTGGTCTTCGGCGCCGCCGACCCCAAGGCCGGCATGGCCGGCTCGGTGGAGGACCTGCTCCGCCACCCGCGGCTGAACCACCGGCCCGAGGTGATCGGGGGGGTATTGGGAGATGAATGCGGGGAGCTGCTGCGGAGTTTCTTTGAGGGTAAGCGGTGAGCGGTAAGGGGTAAGCGGGTGGCTGTGGAGGCTGGTCCCGCTAACCGCTCACTGCTCACCGCTAACTTTCCGTGATTCGCGTCCCCGCGGCGAGGGCCGTCTCATTCACCTCTCCGCGAGCCAGACCGGTCAGCACCCGGTCGGCCGCTTGTTCCTCCTCCAGGTTCTGCCGGAGCAGCCCGGCCACCCGGGGCTCTCCCAGCAGCTCGGCGAACGCGATCGCGGAGCCGTAGGCCGCGATTTCGTAGTGCTCCACCCGCTGGGCCGAACCGATCAGCCCGGCATCCACCACCGGATCGGGACCCTCCTCGTCCATCATCTCGTTCGCTTCGGCAACCAGGCCTTCCATGCCCTTGCACTGGCTGCCCCGGACCGGGAGGCCGAGCAGGGCAAAGCATTGCTCCAGCCGGGTCACCTGGCCTTCGGTCTCGGTCAGGTGGCGCTCCAGCGCCAGCTTGAGGGCCGGGGTGGCCGCGGCTTTGGCCATGTTGGGGAGGGCCTTGAGCAGCTGGGTTTCGGCGCCGTAGAGGTCCATGAGTTCCCGCGTGAGCAGCTCCCGCAGTGAACCGAGTGCCATCGGATCCCTCCTTCCTAACTACCTGTCCGCGTGGGCCGGATCGCGTCGGTCACGGTAATGGCCTGGAGCGCGCCGGTCTTGTCCCCGGCAATCACGATGGTGTACGACTTGCCCGCTTCCAGCCGGAGCCGCTGCATCCTGAGCGCGGTCAGCGGCGGCTCGTCCTGCCGAACCACGATGACGGCGCTGGCGGGATCCACATCCTTGAAACCGGCCGCCGAGCCGTACGCCAGGTCGTCAAACACCGGATCACTCCGTCCTTCGATCCCCACGTCCACATCGCTGTACGGCCCTGCGGCATTCACCACCCGGAGCCGGGCCTTGCCGGTGTCGGTCACCACGTCGTCGGTGAGCACCACGATCCGGGCGCCGGCGTCCCGATTGGGAAGGACTACGATGGTGTAGCGGTTTCCATTGATCAGGGTTTCGGTGTTGTCGGCCCATACGCTGTCGGTGCCGCCGGGCCGCAGCCGGAACTTCACCACGTTGTCGCCGATCTCGGTGTAGGGAGTGACGGTCTTGTACCCCACATCGAAGAACACCGTGCGGTCGTCGCCCGAGAGGTCAATGGTGCGGTCACCGGGAATCGCGTTGACCAGGCGGACCAGCGACTTGCCGCGCCGGGCCACGCTGGTTCCCGCCTCGGAGACGTCGGTCTTTCCTCCCGCGGTCGAGACCACCGGTTCTTCGGTCTTGGAGCCGGTGCAGGCCAGCGCCAGCAGCAGCGCCAGCCAGGCACCGGTCTCCGGAGCGGCTCGAGTCAGACCATCCACCGTCGCCGCGATCCCAGTTCGTACGCCAGCGTAACCAGGAATACCGCGAGGAAAATCCCGAGCAGCGCCAGGGCAGCCGTCGCCGGACTCCCCGCAACGGCCCCCAGCCCGAAATACCCCGCCACTGCCGACAGCAAGAGCACCACCAGTCCGAACCGTGACATGCCTCTCTCCTTCTGCAGTCGGGGACGCCTACCGGGTTTCCTCGAAGTGGGCTTCGAATTGTTCCTCGAATTCGCGGACTTCCCGCTCGATGTCGTCCCGGGTGGCGCCGTAGCGCTGCTGGAGCCGGCCGATGAGCTGATCCCGTTTGCCGGCGATGATGTCCAGATCATCGTCCGTCAGTTTGCCCCACTGTTCCCGAATCTTTCCCCGGGCCTCTTGCCAGCGCCCTTCGATCCGATCCCAGTTCATATGTCCTCTCCCGTGAGGGTGCGTCTCCAAAAACGAAAAAGCGGAGACGGGCCCTTGCCCGATTCCGCCTTCGACTGGCGACCCACCTGCTCGCCCGTCAGGAGACCGGTCTTCATCCACCGGTCATGATGTGGCTTCCATAATACTGTCGCGGGACCGGACCGACAAGACCTGAATTTCTGGTCGATTATCGGTCCAGACGATAGAGTCGGGTATCCTCAGGTGGTTTCCCGAGGCAGAGGCCGAGCACCACCCCGGCGGCGATGGCTCCGAAGGTGATTCCGTTTCCTCCGTATCCCAGCGCGAAGATCCGGCCCGGCGCCTCGGCGGATTCACCGATGTAGGGCAGGCCGTCCGCAGTGGATCCGAAGGTCCCGGTCCAGCCAAAGGCCGGCTCCGCCTGGAGATCCGGCAGCATTGCCGCCAGGCGCCGGCTCAGCCGCTCGATTTTGCGGGGAAGCATCCGGTCCCTCCGGCCGGGATCGCGGAACGGCTCGTCCTCCCCGCCGATCAGCGCTCTCCCGTCACCCGTAGTCCTTAAGTAGTGATAGGGCCGGGCGGACTCCCAGATCAGGCAGCGATCCTCCCAGCCGGTCCATTCAGCCACCGGCTCGCTGACGAGCGCATAGGTGCTGCTCAGCCGGACGAGGTCCCGCCGGAGCGGGCGGGGAATCTCGTAGCCCAGCGCCATCACCACCCGCCGGGCCCGGATGAAGAACCCCCGCCCGGTTTTCAGGGTGACGGCTCCGCGGGCAAAGTCTTCCCGGATGACCTCGGTCCGGTCGAATACCCTGGCGCCCCGGCCGGCCGCCCGGGCCAGCAGCGCATGAGTCAGTCGGTAGGGATCCAGCTCGGCGGAGCCGCTGCTCCGGATCGCGCCGGGAGCCCGGAACGAAAGGGACGCGGTCATGCGCTTCTTGTCCCAGTACTCCGAGGGGAAGCCGTGCCGGGCGCGAAGCTCCGCCTCCCGTTGCAGCCGGCGCACATCCCGCCGGCTGCTCGCGAGGTAGAGACTGGGCCGGCGGGTAAACCCGCAGTCGTCGGGGAGCTTCCGGATCAGGCGCTCCAGGGTGCCGACCGCCCCGAGTGAGGCCCGGTAGGCCCGCACCGCAGCTTCTTCGCCGATCAGCTCGCGCAGCGCCCCCAGCTCTGCGTCGAGCTCCCAGCTCACCAGC
>DATFGC010000435.1:0-3267 GCA_035249765.1 Gemmatimonadales bacterium
TCTCCAGCAGATGCCGGGCGTTTCGCTCGGCGAGATCGAGCCAGCGCCAGGCGGTGCCCCGCTGGGGCACCGACAGCACCGAGCCGGGGAGCAGCGCCTCGATCTGAGGCAGCTCCGCAGGCGGAAACGGCAGCACCACCCGGGGCACCTTGCCTTCGGCGGGGATATAGTAGCGCACCAGGAAGGCTTCCAGAATCGCGTCGTCGGGCACTTCCTCGACATTTTCCAGGAAGCGGTGCTCCCGGTGCACCACCCGGCCGTCCCGCACCCGGAACAGGACCCCGACGGCGTCGTCCCCGTCCCGGGCGTAGCCGATCACGTCGGCGTCGCCGGTGCCCAGCGCCTCGACCGCGGCGGGGAGCTCCACCTGATCGAGCCAGCGCAGGCTGTCGCGCAGGTCCTTGGCCCGCTCGTAGTCCTCCCGCGCGCTGGCCTCCTGCATCATGGTGCGGAGCCGGGTGCGCACGTCCACCGTCTTGCCCTCGAGGAAGCCCACCACCTCGTCGATCATCGCGCGGTATTCCGTCATCTCCTGCCAGCCCACACAGGGAGCCCGGCACCGCCCGATGTGGAAGTCGAGGCAGGGGCGGTCCCGCCGGACCGCGGGCAGGTCGTCGGCGCAGCTCCGGACGGTGAAGATCCGGCGGACCAGCGCGAGGGTGCGCCGCATCTCCCCCACGTCGGTGTAGGGGCCGAAGTAGCGCGCTCCCGGGATGTCGCGCCGCCGGGTCACCAGCACCCGGGGGAACGGCTCCTTCAAGGTGACCGCGATCGAGGGATAGCTCTTGTCGTCCTTGAGCCGCACGTTGAAGCGCGGCTGATATTCCTTGATGAGATTGTTCTCCAGCAGCAGCGACTGGGACTCCGCGCTCACCACGATGGTCTCGACATCCTCGATCAGCCGGAGCAGGAGCTGGTTCTTGGGACTCCCGGCATGGTCGGTCGCGAAGTAGCTGCGCACCCGGCTCTTCAGGCTCATCGCCTTGCCGACGTACAGCACCGCGCCGCTCCGGTCTTTCCAGAGGTATACACCGGGTCCGTCCGGGAGCGACTCGAGCTTCCGGGTGAGGGCGTCGGGAATGCCGCGCGCGGTCATGGCGCTCCGGCGCCGCGGCCAATCAGCCGGCGGGCCAGTGGAATCCCGGCCAGCGCGGTGGCGAGGAGGTACACCAGGCCGAAGGGAATGAGCACCATCAGGGCCCGGAGTTCGGGCCCGAAGCGCCGGCCGGCGAGGGTGAGCGCCAGCCAGGCGGTGGCGCCGGCCAGCAGCGCCGCGCCCCAGAGCCTGAGAGAATAGCCGGCGCGCCTGGGCTCGGGCCCGAGCCGCGACACCAGCCCGCGCTGGAGCAGGATGAACTCCACCCAGGCCGAGATCCCCGCGGCGGCGGTGATGCCGGCGGCGCCCCAGCGGGGATTCACATCGAGGAGCCGCGGCAGGTGTACCGCGGCGAAGTACCCGAGCATGATCGAGAGGGCGACGCGAATGGTGGCGAAGCGCAGCGGCGCGCGGGTGTCGTGGAGCGCAAAGTACACCGAATTATAGAGTCGCCCCTGGGTGCTGGCCAGCAGACCGATTGCCGATCCGCCGAGAATCATCCAGACGTAACGGGCATCCTCGGCGGTGAACCGGCCGGTCTGGAAAAAGAGGGCGGCGATGATTTCCCCCAGCAGGAGGAACGCGACCACCGTCGGCACCACGAAGAACGCGACCCGCCGGCGGCCGTCCTCCAGCCGGCTGCGGAGCCGGGGTCCGGCTTCTCCGGCCACGGCGGCGGCGGCAAGCTCGGGCAGCTCGGCGGCGGCGATCGACATCCCGAAGAGACTCACGGGAAGGGTGTAGAGCACCTGAGCGTTGGCCATCGCGGTCACCGCGCCGCCGGGCAGCAGGCTGGCGAGAATGCCGTCCACGAAGGCGCTGATCTGGGTAACGCCGCGGGTGACGAATGCCGGGAAAAAATTTCCCAGCACCGAGCGGACATTCGGATTTGCCCGCCCGAGGCCGGGCCGGAGCCCCGGTACCAGCGAGAGCACCGAAGGCAGCTGAACCAGGAGCTGGAGCGCGCCGCCCGCGACCGCGCCCCAGGCGACCCACAGCACCACGCCCTCGAGCGGGCCCTGAGGCGCCGCGATGGTGGCCGCGATGATGGCGAGGTTCCAGAGCACCGGCGCGGCGTAGGAAAGAAAGAATTTCCGGTGGCTGTTGAGGATGCTGAGGCACCAGGCCGAGAGGACCAGGAGCCCGACTCCCGGGAAGAGCACCCGCACCAGCTGGATGGTGAGCTCGCGCTTGGGACCTTCGAAGCCGGGCGCCAGCACCGTCACCAGCCAGGGCGCCGCGGTGATCCCCAGCGCCACCAGCACCGCCAGCACCAGAAACAGAATCCCGAGCACCGCGCCCGCGAGGCTCCGGGCCTCCTGGTCGCGGCCCTCGGCCCGGAGCCGCGAATAGGCCGGGATGAAGGAGGCGGAGAGCACCCCCTCGCCGAACAGGTTCTGGAGAAAATTCGGAATCCGGAACGCCTGGTTGAAGGCGTCGGCGGGGAGGGACAGTCCGAGGTAATGGGACAGGACCCGCTGCCGGACCAGTCCGGCCAGGCGGCTCAGCACGATGCCGGCGGCGACCAGCGGCGCGCCGCCGCGCAGAGGGGACTTCAAGATCCCGGCAGCGATGGAGGGCGCCGGGGGCCACCCTCCTCGAGCAGGCGCTGAAAGAACTGGTGTTCCTCCTGGAGCGCTTCGAGCTGCCGGCTCAACTCTTCCACCTCGGCTTCGAGCGATTCCACCCGCGCGGCCAGGTCATCGGGCGGTAGCGCCGGTGCCCTGCCACCCTCCTCCACCCGTCGGGCCGCGGCACGCCCCAGGGGCGAATCGGACAGGATCGCGACCACCGGGATGATCAGGACGATGAGCAGCAGGATCCCGAGGAAGCCCATGGGGTCGAGTCTAGGGGGTGGACGGGGCGGCTTCAAGAGCGGCCCGGTACCACGCGGCGAGGTGCGCCGCGTAGGCCTCGAGGACGCCGTCCCCGTAGCGGGCCAGGAACCCCGCCATGGAGAGCACCCGCTCCTGGGGCTTGCCGTCCGGCCGTACCGAAAGCCGGGCCCGGGATACCTGGGCCAGCTCCACCGATTCCCGGCGGCGGGCGTGCTGAAGCAGCTTCTTCTCCAGCCGCTCCACTGCGAGCAGCGCCCGGGCCCGGGCCGCGGCGGCAGGGCGTTCCAGGGTGGGGTCGACGGCGGCGACCCGCTCCACCACCGGTCGGTAGCC
>DATFGC010000436.1:0-3642 GCA_035249765.1 Gemmatimonadales bacterium
TCCCCTCGTCCCGCTGGGGCACCGCAACCGCCTCGACCGATTCGAAGAGGAAGAAGTGGCAGAATTTGTGGATGAACCGGCCCCGGAACCGGAAGTGCCAGTCGATGATCCGGATCGGCCCGTGCAGGCGGAGGTCGCCCAGCCCGGTTTCTTCGGCGGTTTCGCGCAGCGCCGCGTCGGCGGGCGATTCTCCGTCCTCCAGGTGGCCCTTGGGGAATCCCCAGTTGTCGTAGGAGTCTCTGATGAGGAGAAACCGGAGCACTCCCGCCGGGTCACGGCGGAACACGATCCCGCCGGCGGAGACTTCGCGCTCGGGTCTTCGTTTAGCCACGCGCGCCGCCGCCGGTGAGCGGTGAGCGGTAAGCAAGGAGCGGGACGAACACTCGACTGAAGGCTGACGGCTGACGGCTGATGGCTCTCATCAAAACACCGAGAACCGGAAATACTTCCGCGGATTCGCCTGGATGTCCGCGAGCAGCTGCCGCATCTGCTGGACCGTGCGAGTCGCTTCGTGATAAAGAGCCGAGTCCCGGGCCAGGAGCGAGAGGGTCCCCCGCCCGCTCTGGATCTGCTGCAGCAGCGAATCGCTGGCTTCGAGCACGCGAATCAGGCTGCCCCGGCGCTGCTTCACGTCGTTGACGATGGACTGCATGTCCGTGGTGAGGTCCCGCAGCGCCTGGCTGGTCTGGCGCGACGTCGAGACCAGCTCCTGCAGCTGGCCGTTCATGGTCGCCGAGTCCACCCGGCCCAGCACGGCGTTGAACCGGCCGGCGGCGGTGTCCACGACGCCGGAGGTCCTGGTGAGGTTGGTGGTGAGCTTCCCGAGATTGTCGCTCTGGGCGTTGGCCATCTGGGTGAGCCGCACCACGGTGGCGCGGAGGTCCCGGAGGCTGGCGCGGACGTCGGCCACCGCGTTGGAATCGAGCGCACCCTCGATCCGGTTGGTGATGACCCCGATGTCGCCCGCGATCCGGCTGGCCTGGAGCGTGATCTCGCCGATGTCGGGCAGGGTGGTGCCGGGCCAGACGTCGTTACCGGCGGCGACCGCTTCGGCGAGCTGGGTCTGCACCGCGCGGTCGGAGGAAGCTTCCTCCAGGGAAATGATGTTGACCCGCCACTCCCCGAACAGGGTGGCCGGCGCCGCGATCGCGGCGGGCCGGGCCGGCATTTGGAGTCCCGGGTCGAGCCGGAAGTCCACTTCGACCCAGTCGCGCGGCGCCACCCGCACGTCGGCCACCCGTCCCACCTTCACGCCCCGGAGGGTGACGCTCGCGCCTTTTCCCAGCCCGCCGATGGAGCGGAAGCGGGCGGTGCGCACTTCGTCGCCCTGGCCGATCCGGAGCTGGCCCAGCGCGATGGCGCCCACGATGACCAGTACGGCGGCGCCCAGCACCGCGAGTCCGACCGCGAACTCGTTGGATCGCTTCACACGCGCTCTCCCATCGCGGGACGTCCCTCGATGAATCCCCGCACCAGCGGATCCGCGGTCTCCCGGACCTCGGCCACCGGACCGGCCAGCCGGATCCGGCCCTCGTAGAGAAAGGCGACCCGGTCCCCGACCGCGAAGGCGCTCCTGACGTCGTGGGTCACCACCACGCTGGTGACGCCAAGCTCGCGCCGGGCCCGCAGCATCAGTTCGTCCATGGCAGCCGTGGTGACCGGATCGAGCCCGGTGGTGGGCTCATCGTACAAAATGTAGCGGGGATTGAGGGCGATCGCCCGCGCGATCCCGACCCGCTTGCGCATGCCGCCCGAGAGCTCGGCGGGGAAGCGTTCCTCCGCCCCGGAGAGCTCGACCAGGCGGAGGCTTTCCGCCACCCGCCGGGAGATTTCCGCCGGCGGGAGCTCCTGGCGCCGGAGCCCCAGCGCGAGGTTGTCGTAGACCGAGAGCGAATCGAACAGCGCGGCGAACTGGAACACGAAGCCGATCCGGGAGCGGAGCCGCATCAAGCCGTCGTACTCCAGGTCGCCCACCGATTCGCCGTCCACCAGCACCCGGCCGGCGTCCGGCTCCAGCAGCCCCACGATGTGCTTGAGGGTGACGCTCTTCCCGCTCCCGGAAAACCCCATCAGCACGGTGGTCTGGCCGTCGGGAATGGTCAGGGTGAAGCCGTCGAGGACGCGGCGCGCCCCGAAGGACTTGCTTACCGAGTCGAATTGGATCATGCGCGGGGCGCAACGACGCAACGACGCAACGACGCAACGGGGACCACCTTGCGTCTTTGCGTCTTTGCGTCTTTGCGTCCATCGAGGAGGCTCATAGCAAGACAAGGGCCCAAAACGCATCCAGCACCAGAATCGCCTGGCATCCCAGCACCACGGCGCGGGTGGTGGCCTGGCCCACGCCTTCGGCCCCGCCCCGGGCGCTCAAGCCCTGGAAGCAGCCCATGGTCGCCACCACGCCGCCGAAGCTGGCGCTCTTCACCAGCCCGAACCAGATGTCCTTGAAGTTGTAGAACTGCCGGGCGCCCCGCAGGAACTCCACCGAGGACAGGTCGAGCAGGTTCACCGCGGTGAGCCAGCCCGAGAGCACCCCCACCGCCATGGCGACCGCGGTCACCACCGGAAACATGAGAATGGCCGCGATGACCCGGGGGGTCACCAGGTAGGCGTGGGGGCTGATCGCCAGGGTCTCCAGCGCGTCCACCTGCTCGGTGACCCGCATGGTGCCCAGCTCGGCCGCCACGTTGGCGCCCACCCGGCCGGCCAGCGCCATGCCGGTGAGCACCGGACCCAGCTCGAGCATCACCGCCTTGGTGACCAGGGTGCCCACGAAGTAGAGCGGGATGGCGCGGGTGAACATGTAAGAGGAGAGCAGGGCCAGCACGATGCCGGTGAAGACCGCGACGAAGACCGCCACCGGAATGGAGTCCACACCCAGCTTCCGCATCTGGGCGAACAGCAGCGGCCGCCAGATCCTGCCCTGGGCGAGGGCGCGGCGTCCCTCGATAACCCACCGCCCGCTGAGAACGAAGAACTCCCGGACGCCGCTCACGCGGCGTAGCTCGCCAGGGCCCGGCCGACTTCCCCTTCGCGAAGCCGCCGGAGGGCCCGGTCACGGAGCTGCCGGACCCGTTCCCGGGTGATCCCGAAGATCCCGCCGATTTCTTCCAGGGTGTGCTCCTCCCCGCCATCGAGTCCGAAGTAGAGCGTGAGCACCCGGGCATCGCGGGGCGAGAGGGTCGCCAGCGCGGCGTGGATCTCGGCGCTGAGGAAGCGCTGCATCACCTCTTCTTCCGCGTCACCGTGCGCCATGGTGGAGAAGCGGTCCAGCGCCGCCTGATCCCCGTCGGCCGAGACCGGTGCGTCGAGCCGGACATCGGCGGCGTTGAGGGCGGCGAGGGACTGCACCAGGTCCACCGCCAGGCCGGTCGCGCCGCTGACTTCTTCGGCGGTGGGTTCCCGGCCCAGCTCCTGCCGGAGCGACCCGGTGGAGCGGATCACCCGGGAGAGGTCGGCGGTGCGGTTGAGCGGCACCCGGACCGGACGCCCGTGCCGGGCGATCGCGGAGAGAATCGCCTGGCGGATCCACCACACCGCGTAGGAGATGAACTTCACCCCGTGGTCGGGATCGAAGTTCATCGCCTGACGGATCCACCACACCGCGTAGGAGATGAACTTCACCCCGTGGTCGGGATCGAA
>DATFGC010000437.1:0-4137 GCA_035249765.1 Gemmatimonadales bacterium
GGCGGAGACGGTAGCGGCGCTCGCGGCGGTCGAGGCGGAGGAGCGGGCCCTGGCCGCGCGGCGGGACGAGGTTCGCCGCCGGGCCGACTACCTGCGCCACGTGGTGACGGAGATCGAGGCGGCCCGGCTGGTGCCCGGCGAGGAAGAAGCCCTCGAAGCCGAGGCGCGCCGCCTGGGGCATGCCGAGCAGCTGATCGCCGCGGCGCTCCGGATCGCCGACGCGCTCGACGGGGAGCACGACGCAGCACTTCAGGCGCTGGGTCAGGCGGAGCGCGCGCTCGGACAGCTGGAGCGGACCGACCCCGGCACCGCCGCATGGCGCGAGCTGCTGGACCAGGCCTACGCCAACCTGAGCGAGCTGGCCCGCACCGCGCGCGACTATGCCGCCAGCCTGGAGGCCGATCCGGCCCGCCAGGCCGAAGTGGAGGCGCGCCGCGATGTGCTCTACCGGCTCCGCCAGAAATACGGCGAGACCCTCGCCGCGGTTCTGGAAACCCGCCGGACCGCTGCGGCGGAGCTCGACCTGCTCGATACCGCCGACCTCGACCTTCGAGCCCTGGCGGGGCGGCGGTCGGCCCTGGCGGGCGCGGTGGCCGCGGCGGCGGGAACCCTCACCGCCAAACGGGAGGCTTCGGCCGAGCGGCTGGCCCGGAGCGTCAACCGGCTGCTGCCCCGGCTCGGTCTTCCCGGGGGCCGGCTCCGGGTGGCGCTCATCCCGCTTCCCGCACCGGGCAGCTTCGGGGCGGAATCGGTGCAGCTCCTGGTGCAGCTCAACGCCGGAATGGAAGAGCGGCCCCTGGCCCGGTCCGCATCCGGAGGAGAGCTCTCCCGGCTGATGCTGGCCCTCAAGGTGGTGCTGGCCCGCCACGACGCGCTCCCCACGCTGGTGTTCGACGAAGTGGATCAGGGCATCGGGGGGGAAGTAGGCGGGCAGGTCGGCGCCGCGCTGGCCGACGTCGCCCAGCGGCATCAGGTGCTGGTGATCACCCACCTCCCCCAGATCGCGGCCCGGTCCGACCGGCACCTGGTGGTTTCCAAGAAGGCCCGGGGCGGTCTGGCCACCAGCGACGTGGCCTGGATCCATGGCGAGGACCGGGTGGCCGAGCTGGCCCGGATGCTGGGGGACCCCGACGGGGAGGCGGCCCGCCGCCATGCCCTGGCCATGCTGGGCGCCCCGACCGGCTGAAACCCGCCCCGACCCCTTTGCGTACGATCCCTTGTTGAGTTAGGTATGTGTGTGGGTAAGCGGTGAGAGGTGAGCGGGAATTGCCCCGCCCCAATCCCCACCGCTCACTGCTTACCGCTCACCGCTCACCGCTCACCTGGCAGGGGCCATGGCAGGATCCGATCTCTACACCGGTTCCCTCGACCTCCTGATCCTGAAGGCCACCAGCTGGGGTCCGGCCCACGGCTATGCCATCGGCCGCTGGATCCGGACCTCCACCCGGGAAGTGCTGACAGTGCAGGAGGGCGCGCTCTATCCCGCGCTGCACCGGCTGGAGCGCAGGGGGTTCCTCGAGGAGGAGTGGGGCCTCACCGAGACCAACCGCGAAGCCAAGTTCTACAAGCTGACCCGCGCCGGGCGGCGCCACCTCCAGGACGAGCTGGTGCGCTGGCGCAAGTACGCCCGGATGATGACCGCGGCGCTGACCGCCGCCCGCCGCTGAGGCACCGGCCATGAAGAAGACCTTCCACCTGAGCCCGGGCGGCGAGGGCGCTTCGGAAGACGTGCGCCGGGAGATCGAGCTTCATCTCGAGCTCCGGGCCCGGGAGTTCGAGGCCCAGGGCATGACCCCTGAGGCCGCCCGCAAGGCGGCCGCCGAGGCATTCGGGGACCGCGGCGCCATCGAGGCGGAAGTGCGCCATCTGCGCGACGACACGGTGCGGGCCCGGGGCCGCAGGGAATGGGTCCAGGAGCTGATCCAGGATGCCCGGGTGGCGCTGCGCGGGTTACGCCGCACCCCCGGCTTCACCGTGGTGGCGCTGCTCACCCTCGCCCTGGGAATCGGAGCCAACAGCGCGCTGTTCAGTGTGCTGCGCTCGGTGCTGCTCCGCCCTCTCCCGTACCCCGATTCCGGGGAGCTGGTCCAGGTCTGGAGCGACCATCGCGCCCGGGGGCGGGAACAGCCGGAGTGGCTCACCCCACCGGACTTCGTGGACTGGCGGGACGGCAACCGGACCTTCGCGGCGATGGCGGCCTATCAGGGCTGGGCCCCCGACTTCACGGGCGAAGGCGAGCCCGAGGCGCTGGGCGGCGTCGCAGTGAGCGGCAATTACTTCAACGTCCTCGGCGTGGGTCCTGCGCTGGGGCGGCTCCTGACCATGGCGGACGACGATGCCGGCTCCGAGCCGGTCGTGGTCCTGAGCGATGCGGTCTGGCGGCGGCGTTTCGGCGCGGATCCAGATATTCTCGGCAAGCAGCTCAACCTGAACGGCGAGCCCTGGACCGTGGTGGGCGTCCTCCCGCCGGGGTTCCAGCCTCCGCTGCAGGTGGCGCCGGAGCTGTACCGCGCCCTCCGGCGTCCGGCGACCAGCGGCTGCCAGCGGGGCTGCTATGTGCTCCGGGTCATCGGGCGGATGCGCCCCGGAGTTACCCTTGAGCAGGCCCACGCCGATCTGAGCGGCATCGCGGCCCGGCTGGCGCGGGAGTATCCCGCGACCAACGAGCGGACCGGTGTCTGGCTGGTGCCGCTCCATGAGCAGATCACCGGGCCCACCCGGGAGCCGCTGCTCGCCCTGGGGGCCGCGGTGGGATTTGTCCTGCTGATCGCCTGCGTGAACCTCGCCAATCTGCTGCTGGTGCGCGGGGCGGGCCGGGCTCGCGAGCTCGGGGTCCGGGCCGCGCTGGGCGCGGGGCGGGGCAGACTGGTCCGCCAGCTCCTCACCGAAAGCTCCCTGCTTGCGGTGGCAGGGGGCGGGTTAGGCCTCCTGCTCGGGGTCGCGGGCAGCTCGGTGCTCTCCACCCTGGTCCCGGTGGGTGTGCGGCGGATTCAGGGGATTCAGGTGGACGGCGCGGTCGTCGGATTCACCGCCCTCCTCACGGTGCTTTCCGGAGCGCTGTTCGGGCTCCTGCCCGCGCTCCAGACCGCCCGGCCCGACCTGATGAGGGCGCTCAAGAGCGGCGGCCGCGGGGTGGGCAGCGCCGGCGGACGGCTCCGCAGCGGGCTCGTGGTGGCGGAGCTGGCCTTTGCGGTGGTGCTGCTGGTCGGCGCGGGTCTGCTGCTGCGGAGCTTCCTCCTGATGCAGCGGGTGGACCTCGGGTACCGGAGCAGCGGAGTGGCTTTCGTGGGCATCGGGCTGCCCCGGGTCCGCTATCCCGACGGCGACCGCACCCTCCAGGCCGTGGACGCGGTGCTGAGCCGGCTCCGGGGCAGTCCCGCGATCCGGAGCGTCGAGGTCACCGACCTGCCGCCCCTGAACCCCGGAGACCAGGACATCACCGCCATTCCGGTGGGGGAGCCCCGCCGCTCCGACCGGCCCGAGGGAATCTGGCAGCGCTCGGTCAGCCCGGGCTACCTGTCCCAGATGCAGATGCGGCTGGTGGCGGGTCGGCAGTTCACCCCGGAAGACCGGAAGGGCTCAGCCGGGGTCGGGATCATCAACCAGGAAGCGGCCCGGCGCTTCTGGCCCGGCAAGGACCCGATCGGCCGGGTGCTGGCGCAGGGAGAAGATTCCGGCGCGACCCGGATCACCATCGTGGGCGTCGTGGCCTCCGCCCGGCACGACGGTCCCAATCAGCCCTATAAGGTCGAGCTGTTCACGCCCTTCGCCCAGACCCCCTCTCGGGGTCCCAACTTTGTGCTGGAGCCGGCGCGCGACCTGGAATCGGCGGTCAGCGCGCTCCGGCAGGCGCTCGCCGAGGTGGATCCGCTGGTGCCGATCGCCAGCACCGGCCGGATCGAGGACCAGGTGGGCAGCGCGCTCTCCCTTCCGCGGCTCTACGCGCTGCTGATCGGGATCTTCGCCGCCGCGGCGCTGCTGCTCGCCGTGCTCGGCGTGTACGGCGTGATGGCGTACGCGGTGGCCCAGCGGCAGCGGGAGATCGGAGTCCGGCTCGCACTCGGCGCCGCGCCCACCGGCATCCGCCGCCTGGTGCTGGGCCAGGCCGGCAAGCTGGCCCTGCTCGGAACCGGGATC
>DATFGC010000438.1:0-8014 GCA_035249765.1 Gemmatimonadales bacterium
CATGTAGGACCGGAAGCGGATGAAATGGCCCATCCGGGTCAGCTCCGCCACGGTGGCGTCGGGTACTCCATCGGGCAACGAATCCTTCCGCTCCAGCTGAATGCTGTCGGGCCGGGCCTGGTGGAACATCCTCGGGGCGGCGACCGCCGCGGCCAGGGTCATCCCGTGGTCGATCAGGTTGGAGACGATGTGATACACGGTGGTGATGATCGTGGTGCCGCCCGGTGACCCCACCAGCAGATAGAGCCGTCCCCGGGGGTCGAGCACGATGGTCGGTGTCATCGACGACAGCATCCGCTTCCCGGGCGCGATCAGGTTGGCGCCCCCGTCCACCGAGCCCCACTGATTGGCCCTTCCCGGCACCGTGGTGAAGTCATCCATCTCGTCATTGAGGAGGAAGCCGGCGCCGCGCACCGTCACCGCGTTGCCGTACAGGCTGTTGATCGTGGTGGTGAGGCTCACCGAATTGCCCGCCGCGTCCACCACCGAGAAATGGGTGGTCGAAGGTCCTTCCCGGAGCTGGGCGATCGCGTCCGGCGTCGGGGTGGCGCGGGTGGTGTCGATGGTCTTCCGGAGCCGGGCGCCGTGCGCCTTGCTGATCAGCCGCGCCACCGGATTGGTCACGAAGGCGGGATCGCCCAGGTTGGCGTTCCGCTCGATGTAGGCTCGCCGCATGGCTTCCGCCTCCCGGTGGAGCAGTGCGGCCGATCCGAACGGGGGCAGCACCGGGAGTCCCTCCATCTGGTTCAGGATCATCGCGAGGGTCACCCCGCCGGAAGAAACCGGTGGCATGGCCAGCAGGGTGTAGCCCCGGTAGGTGAAGCGGAGCGGCACTTTCCAGAGCGGGCGGTACCCGGCCAGATCGGCGTGGGTGATGATGCCCCCTCCCCGGCGCATCTCCGCGACGATCGAATCGGCAACCCACCCCCGGTAGAATCCCGCGCTGCGCCGGTCCCGGATCGCTTCGAGGGTCCGGGCCAGGTCCGGCTGCCGGAAGGTGGAGCCGGGCGCCGGAGGAGCGCCTCCAGGAAGGAACTGGGCCGCGCTGGCGGGGAAGCTCTTGAGCCGGGTAGAGTCGTCGGCAATGGACTCGCTTCGGTACTGGTCGATTACGAATCCGTCGCGGGCCAGCCGGATCGCGGGCGCGAGCAGGGTGCCCCAGGGGAGCCGGCCGAAGCGCCGATGCGCCTCGGAAAGACCCGCCACGCTGCCGGGAACACCCGAGGCCAGGTGTCCGGTGTGACTGGACGGTCCCGGCCGGCCATCCGATCCGACGTACATGGTGGGCGTAGACGCTCCCGGGGCCCGCTCTCTGAAATCGAGGCCGTAGGCTTGGCCGGTGCCGCGCCGGTAGAGGAGAAACCCTCCGCCGCCGATATTGCCCGCCTCGGGGTGCACGACCGCGAGGGCGAAGGCCACCGCCACCGCGGCGTCGATGGCGTTCCCGCCTCGCTTGAGGACATCGCGACCGACCTCGCTCGCGACCGGGTGTCCGGAGACCACCATGGCGCTGGGCGCCTCGGTCACCCGGGACCGCCCCAGCATCGGCCAGTCCAGGGGTATGCCGGCGGTGTACTCCTGGGCGGCGAGCGGTGCGGCCGCCAGTGCGGCGAAGAACCGGAGATACGTGAAGCAGCGAATGGGCACGAGACCTCGACTGGGGATCGGAGAGAAGGGTAATTTACCGGAACATGGCATCCCTCTGCAGCCGGTCGCGCTCTTCGTGAGCGATCCCACGCCCCTCCGGCTCACCGAGCGCCGCAACCCTCGCACGGCCGGCATCGATGTTGCCTCCCCTCTCGAAATCGTGGATCTGATCGCGGCGGAAGACGCCGAGGTGCCGGCGGCGGTGGCCCGGGCCCGGGAGGACATCGCCCGGGCCATGGAGCTGGTCGAGGCCTCCTTTCGCGCCGGCGGACGGCTCATCTACGTGGGAGCCGGCACCAGCGGACGGCTGGGCGTGCTCGACGCCTCGGAATGTCCGCCAACCTTCGGCACTCCTCCCGAGATGGTGGTCGGAATCGTCGCGGGGGGACTGCCCGCGCTGGTGCGCTCGATCGAAGGCGCCGAAGACGATCCCGATGCCGGCATCGCGGAGATGGATCTGCGCAACGTCGGGGCCGGGGACACGGTCGTCGGCATCGCCGCGAGCGGGTCCACCACCTTCGTCCGCGCCGCGCTGGGCCGGGCCCAGGGGCTGGGTGCCCGCACCGTGTTTCTCACCTGCGTGGAGCCGCCCACCCTGCTTCGGGAAACTTGCGATGTCACCATCGCGGTGCTGACCGGTCCGGAAGTGGTGACCGGGTCGACCCGCATGAAGGCGGGCACCGCCACCAAGCTGGTGCTCAACACCCTCACCACCGGCGCGCTGATTCGCCTCGGCAAGACCTACGGCAACCAGATGGTGGACCTCCAGGCCACCAACCGGAAACTGGTGGACCGGGGGGAGCGCATCGTCATGGAGATCACCGGCGCAAGCCGGGACTCGGCCCGCGCCACGATCGGCGCCGCCGGCGGGAGCGTGCGAACCGCGATCGTGATGATCCGGCGGGGGGTCAGCCGCTCCGAGGCCGAGGCGCTGCTCGCGGCCAGCGACAATCACCTGCGCCCGATTCTGGGCGATCCGCCTCCGGTGGAGCCGGCATGAGCGAGCGCCCCTGTCTGGCCGTCGGCCTCATGTCGGGAACCTCGCTGGACGGAATGGATGCCGCGCTGGTGCGGTTCCGGGGCCCCACCCACGCCGAGCTGGTGGCGTTCGCGCACCGTCCCTATCACCCGGAAGAACGGCGGGAGGTGGTCGAAGCGATCGACCAGCAGACCGGCGGCGCCCGCCGGCTCGCGCTGCTCCATGCCCGAATCGCCGAATGGGCCGCCGAGGCGGTAGATCAGGTGCTGGCGCGGGCCCGCGTCCCGGCGGCGGCGCTCGACCTGATCGCCTTCCACGGCCAGACCATGTGGCACGAGCCGCCGGTGGTGACCTGGCAGCTCGGGGAGCCTGCGGTGCTCGCCGAGCGATTCGGGGTGCGGGTGGTATCGGGATTCCGGGGCCGCGATCTGGCCGCGGGAGGGCAGGGGGCTCCGCTGGTGCCGATGGCCGACGTGCTCCTCTTCGGCGCGGACGATCATCCCCGCATTCTGCTCAACATCGGCGGCATGGCCAACCTGACCTTCGTGCCGCGCCGAGCGGTCGAGGAGGGGAGCTTCGCCTTCGACACCGGTCCCGGGATGGCCATCGTCGACACCATCGCCCGGCTGGTGGATGCGGGGCTCGGCTACGACAAGGATGGCAGGATGGCCGCCCGCGGCACGGTCAATGAACCGGTGCTGGCCGAGCTCCTGAGCGATCCCTATTTCGGAGAGCGCCCGCCCAAGAGCACCGGCCGGGAGCATTTTGGAACCGCGTACGCGAGCCGGCTGCATGACCGGCTTCCCGGTCCCGATGGCGTGGCCACCGCGGTCGAGCTCACCGCGCGAAGCATCGCCGGCGCGATCGAGCGGTGGACCCCGGCGGGCACCGAGGTGGTCGCTTCGGGCGGGGGATGCCATCACCCGGGGCTCTGGACCTCACTCGCCGAGCGGCTCTCTGCGCGGGGGCGGAAGCTCCTCCGGTTCGACGAGGTATTCTTTTCCGGCGACGCCAAGGAGGCAGTGGCGTTCGCGCTGCTCGGCTATCTCACCGTGCACGGGCAGCCCGCCAACCTTCCCGCCGCTACCGGCGCGCGCGGCGCCCGGGTCCTCGGGGCCATTACCCCGGCATGAACGCGGGGCGGCTGGTGTTCCCGGCGCTCCGCTGGAAAGAGGAGAGCGGATTCTCCCACGAGCGGGAAGCCATCGCGGGTGCGCTTGCCTACGGGGCCGGCGGATTCATTCTCTTCGGGGGAACCCCCGAGGGGGTTGGGGAGGAGACCGACCGCCTGGTGCGCGAGGCGGGCCGGCCTCTGCTCTTCGCGTCGGATCTCGAGCGCGGGGCCGGACAGCAGGTCCGGGGGCTTTCCGAGCTGCCGCCGCCCGGTGCGCTGGCGTCGCTGCACGACCCCGCGGTCCTCAGGGGTGCCGGGATTCTCACCGCGGTGGAGGCGCTGTCGGTCGGGATCAACTGGGTGCTTGCGCCGGTGGCCGACCTCGACGTGGAGCCCGACAATCCCATCGTGCAGACCCGGGCCTTCGGTGAGGAGCCCGAAGCGGTAGCGGCCTCGGTGACGGCGTGGATCGTGGGGTGCGAGGCAGCGGGGGCGATGGCCTGCGCCAAGCATTTTCCCGGGCACGGCCGCTCCCGCACCGATTCACACATGGGCCTGCCCACAGTCGACGCCTCCGCCGAGGCGATGGAGGCGGATCTGCTTCCCTTCCAGGCGGCCGTCGGCGTGGGAGTCAGCTCGGTGATGACCGCGCACGTGGCCTATCCCGCGCTCGATCCGAGCCGCTCCCCGGCCACTTTCTCCAAACCGATTCTCGACCTGCTGAGGCACCGGTTCGGCTTCAACGGCCTGATCGTGTCCGACGCCCTGATGATGGAGGGCGCGCGGGAGGGCCGCTCTCAGGGGGAGATCGGCCTCGATGCCCTTGGTGCCGGAGTGGATCTGCTGCTGTATCCCGACGAGCCCGGCGGGGTGGCCGCGGCGCTCACTACCGCCGCGCGACGGGACGGCGGCATCGCCCGGCGGATCGAGGAGTCGCTGGCGCGCTATGAGGCCGCGCTGCAGGCCGCGGCCTCGGAGCCGCGTCCGGTGCGGCCGCCGCCGTCGGGGGGAGCGCTGGCGACCTCCGACTGGCTGCTCAGCGGTCCGATGCTGCGCGGCATCGCGCCCCGGCTTGGCCCTCCCCTGGAGCTGGTGATCGTGGACGATGATCTCGGCACTCCGTGGCCGGTCTCTCCAACCGGCTGGGTTGCCGACGCCCTCTCGGCGCGCGGAGTTCCCCTCGGGGCGGGCGGCAGCCGGGTGGTGCTGGCGTTCGCCGAGCCGCGGGCCGGGAAGGGCCGATCCGGATTCGGGCCTGCCAGCATGGCGCGGCTACAGGAAGCCGTACCGGGCGCGGCGCTCACGGTACTGTTCACCCATCCCCGGCTGCTGGCCGAGTTGCCGGGGGAGGGGCCGGTCCTGCATGCCTGGCACCGGCAACGGCTCATGCAGGAAGCGGTGGCCCGCTGGCTGGCGGCCCGGATCGGATGAGTCCGCTCGACTGGATCGTGGTCGCCGTATATCTGTCCGGAACCCTGGCGCTCGGCTTGTACCTGGCGCGCCGAGGGGCCCGCAGCATGGCGGAGTTCTTCGTGGGGGGCCGGGGGATTCCCTGGTGGCTCGCCGCCACCTCCATGGCGGCCGCCACCTTCAACGTGGATACCCCGCTCTATGTAGCCGGACGGGTGGCGCAGGCCGGCGTCGCGGGCAACTGGGAGTGGTGGAGCTTCGCCTTTGCCCACGTGCTCCTGGCAGTGCTGCTGGCCAAGCTCTGGCGCCGCGCCGGCATCGTCACCGACATGGAGCTCACCGAGCTCCGCTACGGCGGCCGCCCCGCGGCCGGGCTCCGGGCGGCCCGGGCCTTTCTGCTCGCGGTGCCGCTCAACTGCATCGGCATCGGATACGGCATGCTGGGGATGCGCAAGGTAGTGGTCGGGATGGGACTGCTGGAGGGTCTCCCAGATCTGCCCGGCGATCCCAAGCTCTGGGCGATTCTTCCCATCGTGCTGATCACGCTCATCTACACCGCGGCTTCGGGACTCTGGGGTGTGGTGGCGACCGATTTCCTCCAGTACATCCTGGCGATGGTGGGCGCGCTCGCGGTGATGCTGTTCGCGCTCCACGACGTGGGCGGGCTGGGCGCGATGGTGGACCGGCTCCGGGCGGAAGGGCAGGGGGCCCGGCTCGCGCTGACCCCGCTGGGTCCCGATGCCCTGGTGCCGATGTCCACCTTCCTGGGCTACATCGGCATCCAGTGGTGGGCGTTCCGGAACAGCGACGGCGGGGGAATGTTCGTGCAGCGGCTCTCCTCCACGGCCAACGAGAAGGAAGCCGAGAAGGCGGCGATGGCGTTCAACATCCTGAACTACATCGTGCGGACCTGGCCCTGGGTGCTGGTCGGCCTGGCCGCGCTGCTGGTGGTGCCGGGCCTGGCCGATCCCGAGCTCGCCTATCCGCTCATGATGGTGAAGTACCTCCCGGCAGGACTGCTGGGCCTGGTGTTCGCGAGCCTGCTGGCCGCGTTCATGTCCACGGTCTCCACCCAGGTGAACTGGGGCGCCAGCTATCTGGTGCACGATCTCTACGCCCGCTTTACCGGCGAGGCGGACGAGCGGAAGCTGCTCCGCGCGGCCCGCTGGGCCTCGATCCTGATCACCCTGCTGGCGGCGACGCTCTCGTTCTTCATGGAGAGCGTGGGCACGGTCTTCCGCTTCCTGATCCTGATCGGCAACGGGCCCGGTCTGGTGCTGCTGCTGCGCTGGTTCTGGTGGCGGATCAACGCCTGGGCGGAAATCTCGGCGATGGTGGCGGGGCTGCTGCTGGCCCTGGCGACGTTTCTCCCGGCGCTGGCGGGTCTCACCTTCGGCGAGCGGCTGCTGCTCACCGCCTTCGGGTCCCTGGCGGTCTGGCTTCCGATGATGCTGCTGACCCGGCCCGAATCGGCCGCCACCCTCGACGCCTTCTATGCCCGGGTGCGCCCCGCCGGCGCCTGGGGACCGGTGCGCGCCCGGGTCAGCCTGGCCCCGCTCGACAACCTGGCCCGCGATGCCCGGCGCTGGCTGCTCTGGGTGACCATCATCCTGGGCGGGACGCTGGGCATCGGTTGGCTGCTCCTGCGTTAGGCACCCAGGCCAACGGCGCTTCCAACCCTTTCCTCGAACCCCGCGTCATATACCTCACATGGTAAGTACTCACCCAGTGAGGGATCCCTATGCCCCGGGAAAGCCTTGGCCTGGTCCAGGGTACCGTTGACGTCCTGATTCTCCGGGCCCTGGCCCGGAATACCCTGCACGGCTACGCCATCTCCCAGTGGATCAAAGAGAAAAGCGACGGCGCCCTGGCGGTCGAGGACGCCGCGCTCTACCAGGCGCTCTACCGCCTGGAACGCCGGGGTTGGGTGGAGGCCGAGTGGGGGATCTCCGACACCGGCCGCCGGGCCCGGTTTTATGAGCTGACCCCTGCCGGACGGAAACGGCTCAAATCCGACGTCGCCGAGCTGCGCCGCTACGTCGCCGCGCTGTTCGCCGTCCTCGAGACCGCCTGACCGATGTCCCGCCCCGGCGGACCCCACCGCTTTTTCCGGCTCCCCTGGCGCACCCGGCCCGAGGTCGCGGCGGAGGTGGACGACGAGCTCCGGTTCCACCTCGACCTGGTCGCCGCCAGGCTCCGGGCCGGTGGCCTGTCCGAATCGGAAGCCCGCGCCGAGGCGATTCGCCAGTTCGGCGACCTCCCATACACCCTCCGATACTGTCGCGCGGAAGGCCAGCGGCGCGAACGGGAGAAACGACGCATGACGTTCTTCGACGAGCTGGGACAGGACCTGCGCTATGCCATGCGTGCCCTGCGCCGGTCACCCGGTTTCACCCTGACCGCGCTCCTCACCCTGGCCCTCGGCATCGGGGCCAACACCGCGATCTTCAGCGTGGTCCGCGGTGTGCTGCTCGAGCCGCTGCCGTTCGACCGCCCCGACCGGATCGCCCGGGTCTGGACGATGAATCCCTCGACCGGCATCGAGCGGGGCGCGCTCTCGGAGCCCAACTTCCTCGACTGGCGGCGCGAGAGCCGGCTCACCGAGTCGATGGGAGGCTTCTTCTTCGCCGAGGCCGGAACCGGGATCGATTTGACCGGCGCAGGCGAGCCGCAGCGGCTCAGGGCCGCCCTGGTGACCGAGGGCTTCTTCGAGACCCTCCGCACGCCGGCGCTGCTCGGCCGGACCCTGCTTCCCGAAGAGCACGTGCCGGGGAAAGACCGGGTCGCGGTCCTGGGCCACGGACTCTGGACCACCCGGTTCGGCGCCGACCGTGCCATCGCGGGCCGGCGCATCACGCTGAATG
>DATFGC010000439.1:0-13096 GCA_035249765.1 Gemmatimonadales bacterium
TCGCGCCCCGCTCGCCGGGCCGGCTCCCGCCGACCTGGCGGAGCTGGAAGCGCGCCGGGCCGCGCACCCCGGCGATTCCCGGGTTCTTACCGACGTGGGGGTCGAGCTGTACCGGGCCGGGGCCTTCGCCCGCGCTCGTGATGTCCTGCTGGCCTCGCTGGCGCTCGATCCCGGAGACCCCCGCGCCCTCATTCATCTGGGCCTGTCCCACGAAAGCCTCACCGAGCCCGAGCTCGCCCTGGCCGCCTATCGGCGGGCGCTGGCGGGCCGGCTGGACCGCTCCCAGCGCCAGAGCATCGAAGCGCGGCTCCCGGTGATCACCCGGCAGGTCCTCGCCCTCGAAGCCCGGCGCGCGATCGCCGCAGAACAGAGCCTGGCCTCCCGGCCGCTGGTCCCTAACACGGTCGCCGTGCTCCCCTGGACCTATCTTGGCGCGGACTCCTCGCTCAAGCCGCTGGAGCGGGGCCTGGCCCACCTGCTGGTCAGCGATCTCGCCCGGGTCTCCCGGCTGACCCTGCTGGAGCGGGACCGGGTACAGGCCCTGGCCGATGAGCTGGCGCTGGCCCGGGCCGGACTGGTGGACTCCAGCACTGCAGCACGCTCCGGACGCCTGCTCGGCGCCGCGGAGGTTGTGCATGGCGCCATTCGCGAGACTCCGGGCGGCGAAATCCGGCTCGATGCCCAGGTGGTGACCACCTCCGATGCGGCGGTCCGGGCCACCGGATCGGCGTCGGACCGCCTGGCCCGGCTCTTCGCGATGGAAAAGTCGGTGGTGTTCGATCTGCTGGAGCGCTGGGGTATTCCGCTCACCCCGGCCGAGCGGCGAGCCATCTCCGAGCAGCCCACCGCGGACCTGCAGGCGTTCCTCGCCTTCAGTCGCGGTCTCGAGGCGGAGGACCGGGGAGATTTTCTGGAGGCGGGACAGCATTTCCAGGCGGCGGCCGGGCGGGACCCCGGGTTCAGCGCCGCGCGGCAGCATGCCGAACGGAGCGCGAAGGCGGCCGCGGCAACCCGGTTGAGCGGTTCCCAGCTCGTGTCGGCCCTGAGCCGGCGGGCTCCTACCCTCCGGAGCGCCCAGCTCGGCGCGGCGCTCCAGAACATCGCCCCGACCCTCGCCGGCCGGCTGAGCAGGACCCAGCTCAAGGCGGCCTTTGCGTTCCGGTCCCGGCTCGCCGAGGCGCTGCGCCAGGACGACGCCGGCCGGCTGGGTACGCTGACCGGAACCATCTCCACCATTCCGCGTTGAGCCGCCTCCGCGGTCCGGTCCTCGCCCTGCTGCTGGCTTCGCTGCCGGCGAGCTCGGCGCCGGCTCAGGGTCGGGAAGGGCAGCTCTTCATCGGAGCCGAGTCCCGGTCGCTCCGCTTCGAGGGCCTGCCGGTGCTCCGGCGGCTGCGGCAGACCGTGGTGCCGGTCGGCGCGGTGATTCCCGCCGGGCGTTTCACTTTTGATATCGGATCTTCCTGGGCCTCCACCCGCATGGACCGGCTGGACGGGACCAGCCACTCGGTGGACGCATTCACCGATTCCCAGGTGCGTGGCGCGGTCGTCATCGGACGCGACGTCGCCGTCGCCACCGTGCTGGTCAATCTCCCCACCGGGCTCGACCGCGCGTCCCCCAAGGACTACACCGTCATCGGCGCGATCTCCCCCGGCCTGCTCGGCTTTCCGGTGGCCTCGTACGCCAGCGGATTCTCCCTTACCAGCGGGCTGGCCGGCGCGATCCAGAGCGGGAACTGGAGCATGGGCCTCGCAGCCAGTTTTCGCCTGGGCAGCGAATTCACTCCTTATGCCGACGCCGACGGCCCGATCACCTACAAGCCCGGGGTCGAGGGAAGGATGCGCGCCGGCGTGGATGGGGTGATCGGCCAGTCCCGTCTTTCGGCCGGATTTACGTACAGCAGCTTCGGCGACGATCACTTCGGACAATCGGGGGCGCTCCGCGGTGAATACCGTCCCGGCCCACGCTGGGTGGCCGAAGCGGCGCTGCTCGCCCCCGTCGGCTCGAGTACCCTCGAGCTGTCGGCCTGGCATTTTCGGCGCAGCGCAGGAGACAGCACCGGCAGCTCGGCGCGCAACCGGGAGAACCTCACCGGCGCCGAGGCACTCCTGTCCATTCCCCTGGCCCACTGGATCGCGCTCGAGCCCACCCTCATGGGCCGGCGGTCGAATCCGCAGGCTGGAACCGGGAGCTTGTGGGGGGGCGGGGCTGGGCTCCGGCTGCAGCTGGGGCCCTCGGTCAGCTTCTCCCCGGCGATGCGATTCGACCGCGGGGAAATTGAGGATCCAGCCGGAAACCAGGTTGATCTCAGCGGATGGCATGTTTCGGCATTTCTTCGCTGGATACCATAGCTACTACTAATGCATGCCAATCCTGCAGCCAGGCTGGCAGGACGCTTTCTTGACGCCGTCCCCCTCGGCCAATACGTTGCGGCCAGAAAAATCCCCCGGGACCGAGAGGCGTCAGGTGGCAACCGAGTTGGGTGGTACCCAGATCAGCTCACTCATGGAGGTACTTCCGGGGATCGCCCAGGTCCTTCGGAGCCCCGTGGCTGATGCGATCGTCAACCTGATTCGCGCAGCCTGCCGCGTCCGGGAGTTCGACATCGCCGATGCGGACGAGATGCTCAAGTTCGCGGTGCGGCGGAACCTGATGGCGCAGGAAGAGAGCGAGCGGGTACTGGCCGAAGCCCGGGCCATCGTGCAGCGCCGGGCCGACCGGGCGCTGGAGCGGGACAAGCCCAGGAAACCCGCTGCCAAGCCCAAGGCCAAGGCGCGGGTGAAGCCGATGAAGAAGGCCAAGGTCAAGCAGCACCCCAAGGCCGGCAAGAAGAAGCGCTAATTCTTCCGGAGGCCGTCCAGCAGGGGGCCGTGGGTCAGCACCACCGAGGCCTCCACCGAATCGCGCGGAATCCGTACGATCACCCGAAGCATCCTCCCCCGCCTGATCCACTGCCAGGTATGCTGTGACTCCGGAACCGCCACGTGGTTGGGGCGTCCGAAGTCCAGGGTGAGGTCTTCGATCCAGGTGCGGGCCAGCTCGGCCGGCGGCTTTCCCGAGAGCACGATCACCGCGGCAGAGTCGTGCACCGAGGAGATCAGCACCTGGAGTGGCCCGGTCAGCCCCTGATGGGGCAGGAACCCGGTGCACTCCCGGATCCGGGGGTCGCTCGAGTTCCGGCAGGTGAGGGTTCCGTGATTCGACCGGATATGGGCGCTGGCCTGGGTGACCGGCATGCCGGCCCGAAATCCGAAGAAACTGAGCGGCGGAAGCTCCTGGGTGAGGACGGCGAGCACCGGGAGCCAGGCGGGAGTTGCCATGGCGCGGAAGCTAACAAACCACGACCGCCGGTGCGGGAGGATACCGTCCCCCGTCCCGGCGGTCGTTGCGCTGCGGACAATTCCTTCGCGATCAGACCCGCTTCACGTTCGACGCCTGAAGCCCCTTGGGTCCGTCAACGATTTCGAACTCCACCGAGTCCCCTTCGCTGAGTGAGCGGAAGCCATCGGCGACGATGGCAGTGTGGTGGACGAACACATCCTTGCCCCCATCCTGCGCGATGAATCCGAAGCCCTTCGCATCGTTGAACCACTTCACCGTGCCCTTCGCCATTGCTACGACCTCATCAGCTGGGAGCCTCGCGGCTCGGGGAGAACGTGGTGCGGCGCCGGGTCGGCCACCCCGGGTCCCGCCGACCATGATTTGGAGAAGGTTCCGCGCGGATCGGCATTTGTCAATATCCATTCCGGGTCTTAAGCTTCGGCCATGGCCACCCCGGGCACGCTGACCGTTCGCACCTTCCTCGACCGCACCGAGGGGCTATCCCACCTGATTCTGCGGGCCGATCAGGCGCCCCGCCTGCTCGCGTTCGACGACATGGCCGGTTGCCCGGTTGAAACGGCCCTCGCGGCGCTGGAATGGACCGCGGCGGTAGGCCTCCTTCCCGACGATGACCTGCTCCACGCAGCCCGGCTGACCAGTGAGACCGCTGCGGCGGTGGTGGAGCGGAAGCTGGCCGATGGGGGGCGCCAGTTCGTCTATCTGGGACCCCGGCTCGATGCCCCACCGATGGACGTCTTCGAGGGACGGGTGCTGTTCGACGAGCCGGGGGTCAAGGCGGTGGAATTCTCCCAGCGGGCCCACGCCCTGGCTCACTTTCTCCGCGCCACCTCGGGGAGCGGCGCCCTGATGGCCCTGCTGGGCCGGCGGGCTCCCGAGATCCGCCATCTCCGCCGCTGGTTCCGCCCCATCGTGCAGGCGCTGGGATCGGAGCACCTCCTGATCGGCGGGTGGTTCGCCGCCAGCTCGGCTGGTGCGCTGTTCGGCGCGCTGGACGAGGAGGAGCCGAGCTACCGGTACATTGAGGTGGGGCTGGAGTCGTGAAGGGTGAGCGGTGAGCGGTGAGCAGGACGTGCCTTTCCCGCTTACCCCTCACCGCTCACCTCTCACCGCTCACCGCTTTGTTGATCCACATTTCCACACCCTGTGTCGGATCCCGCCTTACCCCTTATTCCACGCCACTTCCGTCTCCACATTCTCCCCACGCGACAACAGCGTAAACCGAATAAAATCAGGCACTTGCGCGATTTTGCAAGCTCCCTATCTTGGGGGCGTCGCTTCGTGGTGGCCTCCCTCAGAGGCAACCGTAAGGCGGCGACGGTTCGGACTACTCGGCAGGGGAGATGATCGGGGCGCTCGCTCGCTCCGGACATCGCTGAACCTGGTGATCACCCGGTCCGAACAGGTGGAGCCAGTCGCGTGCGCCACCCGCTCCGACGTAGCGCCTCGGAGCGCAGTGCGAAGGGTCGGTCCGCGACCCGATCCGACTCGCAGCGCTTGCATGGACGAACCAGGTGGGACGGCCATCCGGCCTGGGAATCAACACTGGGGCCTCTCTTCGCCCTCCCGAACGGCGATCAGCCAAACGGTGGCAAGGAGAGAGAAGAACGGCGGCGCAAGCTCCGACTCCAGCCGGTCCATGTGTGGGACGGCCGTGACAGCGAAAGCTGTGCGGCCGTTCCTTTTTTCTGGATGCTGGATGCTGGGGGCTGGATGCTGTGACTGTTGCCTGCTGCCCGTTGCCGGTTGCCTTCTGATCCCTCCGCCCTGATCCGTCCTCCCCGTTTTTGCCCGAACTTCAGTCTCCAACCGGAGTGATCTCAATCCCTCGACCCGGCTCCTCGAGCCTCCGCATAGTGTGCGGATCATCCCCTCCGCGCGTCTCCACGTCGAGGATGCGGAACGGATCCTGGACACGTTCGCCAAGGCACAAGCCGGGAGGTCAGTGTGTCGCAACCATCCAATGCCGGTCCAAAGGCGGAAACGAGAAGCTGGGGGCGTACTCACCGAGAGTCCGATCCGTCTATGGGGCAAGCATATACAGACGAGGGGCGGGGCAGAGCCATGACTGAGACCGAATCCAGGTCTGTGCTGGTAGTCAGTGCCGACCCGGAGCGCGCGGCTCGGCTGGCGGAAACATTAAGGACCGGCGGCGCGAGCGTGACGATCGAGCCGCGAGGTGCCAAGGCAGCCGAGCTCGCCGGAGCAGGAGAGGGTGGTCCCGGGCTGCTGGTGGTGGACCTGGAGCTCCCCGAGCTCGACCTGCACCGGCTCCGGGAAGCGCTGGGAGAATCCGAGCCGGCGCCCGAATCACTCGAAGTCGTTGAGCGGCGGCAGATTGCGGCCATGCTGCGCTACACCTCGGGTAACCGGCGGAAGGCGGCCCAGCTGCTGGGTTTGGCCCGCTCCACGCTTCTCGCGAAGATCCGGCGGTACGGTCTCGAAGCCCCGGCGGAATCGGAAGCTTAGGTGCGCCTCGGCGCCATCACCGCAATACTGTTGACGACCATGGCCGGCTCCGGGGTAGCGCAGCGGAGCTGGCCGGACGCCGAGGTCTCCCGGGGGACCCTGAGTTTCGACGGGAAATCCACCCTGGGGGATTTCACCGGTACTACGACGACCCTCCGGGGACAGATGACCGGCGCCGCCACCCTGGCCCAGGTACGAGGCTGGGTGGAGTCGCCGGTCTCGACGCTCAAGACCGGCAACGACCGCAGGGATCGCGACCTCGTCAAGACCATGGATGCCGCAATCTTCCCCACCATCCGTTTCGAGCTCACCGGGGTGACCCCGGAGTGGGAACGCGGCGATAGCGCCGGCGTGGTGCTGGCCGGAAACTTCGTCATCCACGGGGTCAGCCGACCCGAGCGGATCACCGCCACCGTGGTGCGGTCGGCCGAGGGAATCCGGGTGCAGGCCTCCGGGATTCCGATGGATCTGCATGACTACCAGATCGACAAGCTGACCCGGTTCCTGGTGTTTAAGATGAATCGGGACATCGTCGTGCATCTGGACATATCGTTCAGGGAGCCAGGGAGTCAGGGAGCCAGGGAGCCAGAGGGAACCCTCTGATTCCCTGGCTCCCTGGCTCCCTATGGTGTTATCCTCACCCTCCCCAATCTCGACACCACCACCCGCCGCTGGGCTCCCCCTTTTCGAAGCACGTGAGTGGCGTTGGAAAGTCCCATGGCGACTCCATCGGGCGCAAACACCGTGGTGTGCGGGGGGCTGGCGAGCACGACGCCGGCCAGCGCCGGACCGGAGGAGAGAGAATACAGCACGGTGTCCGGTGCGCCCGCTGAGGGAACCGTGCGGATAGCGAGCGAATCGGGGGTGATCCGGAGCAGGGACAGCCGGTGCTCCCGGCGGGCAGCCAGCCAGGCGGAACGGTAGGCCATCATGATCCGCGCCGCCTCGTGCTCCACCGCGAGCCGGTCGCTCAGGGCCGAGGCGCCGGGAACCGCGACCCCCGCGATCACGCCGATGATCGCCAGCACCGCCAGCAGCTCGAAGACCGTCGCCCCGTGTCGCATGGTGCAAGGTGGGGGCTGGCGTCCCGGCCGGCGTCATCGTTTCGCCGCGGGTGGGTGCTGTATTCGTGCAGCCTTCAGCCTTCAGCTATTGCCCATTGCCCATACCCTGTTGCCAGTTGCCTCCTGCCCCCATTGCCCACTGCCCATTCCCTATTGCCTATATATTCCTTCCGTCTCCAACCGGAGCCCCCACCGTGCAGTGGATCCTACTGGTCGTCCTGGTCGTCGTGGCCCTCTGGGTCATGGGCGCCTACAACGCGCTCATCTCCCTCAAGAACCAGGTGGTCAATGCCTGGAAGCAGATCGACGTCCAGCTCAAGCGCCGGCACGATCTGATTCCCAATCTGGTGAACACAGTGAAGGGCGCCATGGACTTCGAGCGCTCCACCCTCGACGCCGTGATCTCGGCCCGCAACAAGGCGGTCGCGGCCCAGGGGGTCCCGGCGACGGCCAGGGCCGAGGGCGAGCTGACCCAGGCGCTGGGGCGGCTGTTCGCGCTGACCGAGGCCTATCCCGAGCTCAAGAGCTCCCAGAACGTGCTCCAGCTCAAGGAGGAGCTGACCAGCACCGAGAACAAGATCGGGTTCGCCCGGCAGCTCTATAACGACGTGGCCACCCAGTACAACACCAGGCAGATGCAGTTCCCCACCAACCTGGTGGCCGGACTGGCCAAGGCCTCGCCCGCCGACCTCTGGGAGATCGAAGACGCCGCCGAGCGGGCGGTGCCCAGGGTGGACCTCTCCCTCAACAAGCCGACGGCGTGACCGAAGCGAATCTCTTCGCGCAGCAGGAGGCCAACAAACGGAAGTCCGCCTGGCTGGTCGCGGGGTTCGTGCTGTTCTTCGCCTGGATCGGATTCGGGGGTGACCTGGCCTGGTATCTCCAGACCAGGTCGCTGCCCCCGGAGCGCTATCACCACGTCATTCCTTTCATCGGGATCCTCGCCTCGCTCCTTGCCGCCGGCACCTCCTGGTCGGCCTGGCGCACCGGCGCCAAGCGGGTGCTCAACGCCAGCGGCGCCCAGGAGCTGATCACCCCCGCGACTCCGGAGCTTCAGCGGCTCGACAACGTGGTGGAGGAGATGGCCATCGCCTCCGGGGTGCCCAAGCCGAAAATCTGGATCGTGCCCGATCCCGATCCCAATGCCTTCGCCACCGGGCGGGATCCCTTCACCGCGCACATCGCGGTCACCGAGGGGCTGCTCGCGGCCCTGGACCGCGACGAGCTCCAGGCGGTGGTGGCCCACGAGATGTCGCACATCCGGAATTTCGACATCCGGCTGATGACCCTGCTCGCGGCGATGGTCGGCGCGATCGCGCTGATGTCCGACCTGGCCCGGAATTTCCTTCGCTTCGGGGGGCGGGGAGGCCGGCGCAGCGGAGGGCGCGACAAGGGCAACCCGGTCGCGATCATCGTACTGGTGATCTGGCTGGTGACGCTGGTGCTGGCGCCGATCATCTCCCGCCTCCTGTCCATGGCGGTGAGCCGGAAGCGGGAGTACCTGGCCGACGCCACCGCGGCGCAGTTCACCCGGAACCCGCTGGCCCTGGCGAGCGCGCTCCAGAAGATCGACGGGGCGCCCTCGGCCACCCGGGCGATCGCCCATGGCGCGGCGCACCTGTGCATCGTGGATCCGGCCGAGCGGAAGATTTCCAGCCGGGAGGGTTTTCTGGGAGACCTCTTTGCTTCCCACCCGCCGATGCGGATCCGGCTGGCCCGGCTCCGGGCCATGGGATACGCCGCGGAAAAGCAGGGGGTCCCGCCGGACGCGGCCGGTATAGCGGGTTAGGGGCCCTCCGCCACCTCGGCCCAGGTGGCCCGTCCCAGGAATTCCTGGAGCACGTCGGGATCCACCGGCTTGATGAAGTGCTGATTGAATCCCGCCTCCCGGGCGCGGCGCTGGTCGTCTTCGTGCCCGTACCCGCTGATCGCCGCCAGGATCGGACGCCGGACCCCGGGGATCTCCTGGAGCGCCCGGGCCACCTCGAAGCCATCCTTCCGGGGCAGCCCGATGTCGAGCAGCACGACATCGGGCCGGAACTCCGCCGCCGCGGCGATGGCGGCCTCGCCGTCGCGCTCCACCCGCACCTCGTGCCCCCAGACCTTGAGCAGCAGGGCGAGGGTGTCGCCGGCATCCACGTTGTCGTCCACCACCATCACCCGCCACGCCGAGCCCGCCGAGGGGCGCGGCTTTCGCCTGCCATCGCCGTGCTGGGCGCGGCGCGGGACCATGCTCGCGGCCGGGAGCCGCACCACGAATTCACTGCCCCGGTTCGGTCCATCGCTCCGCGCCTGGATGGTGCCGCCATGCAGGTCCACCAGCTTGTGGACCAGGGTGAGCCCGATCCCCAGCCCGCCCTGGGACCGCTCCAGCGAGCTGTCGGCCTGGGCAAAGAGCTCGAACACCCGGGGCAGCATCTCGGCGCTGATTCCGTTGCCGTTGTCGACGACCCGGATCTCGGCCATGCCGGGGGCGACGGCCCGGTCCGCCAGGCCGGCGGTCAGCTCGATCCGGCCCCCCGGCGGAGTGAACTTGCAGGCATTGGTGAGCAGGTTGCCGATGATCTGCTCCAGCCGGACCGGATCGCACTCGAGATAGACCGGCAGGGGTGGGGCGGCTACCGAAAGCTGCTGCCGGCGGGCGGTGATCATCGGCCCCACCTGCTCGACCGCGCCCGCCAGGACGGCCCCGAGGTCCACGGTCTCCTTGCGGAGCTGGATCTTGCCCTGGGTGATCCGGGCCACGTCGAGCAGATCGTCGATCATCCGGGAGATGTGGGTGATCTGCCGAACCATGGTTTCGTTGGCCCACTGGAGCTGGGATTCGTCGAGCGTGGTGGCGCTCAGCAGGTGGACCGCGTTGCGGAGCGGCGCCAGGGGGCCGCGCAGCTCGTGGGCCAGCATGGCCAGGAACTGATTCTTGTTGCGGTCGGCTTCCCGGAGGGCGGTCTCGGCGGTCTTGAGATCGGTGACGTCGAAACTCCAGCCGACGTAGCCCAGGAACTCACCTCCGGCAGAAAACCGGGGCCGTCCCACCGTCTTCATCCACCGGTATACCCCGTCCCGCCGCCGGATCCGGGCCTGGACCTCGAAGGTGGCGCGCCGAGCCAGGGCATCCCGGTAGATCATCAGGTGGATCTCCCGGTCGTCGGGATGGATGAAAGACTCCCACCCGTCGCCGTCCACCGCGGTTTGCTCGACGCCCAGGAATTCGAGATAAGCGCGGTTGACCAGCTGGCAGCCATTGAGATCGTGGACCCAGATCAGCACCGGCGCGCTGTCGGCCAGGAGCTGGAAACGAGCCTCGCTGGCCCGGATGGCCATTTCCACCCGCTTGAGCGCGTCCACATCCACCATGACCAGCACCGCTCCGTCGATCCGGCCGTCGGCGGTGTGGTAGGGCCGGATCCTGAGCGAGTACCAGCGGCCCTTCGTGTCCTGCACTTCCGCCTCTTTCAGGCTCTGGGTGGCCATGACCTCCTGGATCCGGTGCTCGAGGTCGGGGAGGCCGATGTTCATGGCGATGTCGCCGACCGGGCGGCCCGCGTCGCTGCCGATCAGGTTCAGCATCTCCTCCGCGGCGGGGGTGAATCGCCGGATCCGGAGATCGGGACCCAGCATCAGGATCGCCATCTGGACGCTGGCGAGCAGGTTGTTCAGGTCATTGTTGGTCTGGTCCAGCTCCTGGTTGCGGGTGTTCAGCTCGTGGTTGACGGTCGCCAGCTCTTCGTTGGTTGACTGCACTTCTTCCTTCGAGGTCTCCATCTCTTCGTTGATACTCTGCAGCTCCTCGTTGGCCGACTGGGCCTCCTCATTGGCGGATTGCAGCTCCTCATTGGCCGCTTCCTGCTGCTCGATCACCGATTGCAGATATTCCCGGACCGTCGCCAGCTCCTCCGAGAGCCGGGCATTTTCTTCCCGGAGGGTGGGACGGCCTTTGGAGACCGTCTTGCCCGCCCTGCCGGGACGTCCCGGTGATTTCGCCGCCGGGCGGGGCGAGGCCCCCTCGTCGAAGAGCACCAGAAAACTCTCCGGCTGCCCTCCGGGTGCCGGGACCGGAAGGACTTCCACATCAACCTGGCGCTGCAGCGCTCCCGCGCGAACCGGTATGCCGGCATGGCGGACCGCCGTCCGGTCCTTCCGGGCCTTCTGGATCGCCGCCCGGACCGGGATCAGGAGTCCGGGCCGGAGCATCTTGAGCAGATTGAGCGTGGCGCGGCCGGGCGTGGCGGAGAGATACGGCCCGGTATCGCCCCGGAACTGGAGAACCTGCATGCCGGCATCGATCAGAACCCCGGCCGGGGCGTAATGGGCGAGGAGCAACCGGTCCAGATCCCGGTCCAGCCCGGTCTCCCGTTCCCCGGCGTGGTCCTGCTTCCGGGCCACCAGCTCGTCCGGATCGGCCGGATGGATCCGGGTGGGGAGCGGCTGGGCGCCTGACGCCGCGACCCGCCGGGCGTAGATCTTGTGACGGGGATGCAGCAGGTCGAAGAGTGCGCGATGGGTCCCGATCGTTTCCGAGCTGCCCAGGAGCAGGTATCCGCCCGGATTGAGGGCGTAGTGGAGCAGCGCCACGACCCGGGACTGCAGCGGCTGGCCCATATAGATCAGCAGGTTCCGGCAGCTCACCAGGTCGATCCGCGAAAAGGGCGGATCGGTGATCACGTTGTGGCGGGCGAAGACCATCAGGTCCCGGATTCGCTTGACGATCCGGTAGCTGCCGTCGGTCTCGACGAAGAAACGCCGCAGCCGTTCGGGCCCGACGTCCTGCACGATCGGCTTCAGGTAGACTCCGGCCCGGGCCTTCTCCAGCGCCGCGGCGTTGAGATCGCTGGCGAAGACCTGAAGCGGCACTTCGCGTCCGGCGCTTTCGCAGTATTCGTCGAAGGCCATCGCCAGCGAATAGGCCTCTTCCCCGGTAGAGCAGCCGACCACCCAGAGCCGCACCGGCTGGCTCGGGGAGCGGCCCCGGATCAGCCGGGGAAAGATGTCGGACTTGAGGATCTCGAACACCTCAGGGTCCCGGAAGAAGCTGGTGACGCTGATGAGGATGTCCTGGTACAGCGCATCGACTTCCCCGGGATTGCCCGCCAGCAGGCGCAGGTATTCCTTGATGCCGTCCTTCTTGTAGAGCGCCATCCGCCGGCTGATGCGGCGCTGGAGGGTGTTGGGCTTGTAGTGGGTGAAATCGACGCCCTTGCCGGTCCGGAGTAGCCGCAGCACGTTGGCCAGATGCGCCGCGGAGAGCTGCCCCGAGGCCTCGCCGTCGGGACGCACGTGCGAGTGCCGGCTGATCTGGGCAATCTCCCTCGCCAGCCGATCGGGCGGGACGACGAAATCCACCGCGCCGGCCGCGATCGCGCTGCGGGGCATGCCGCCATGCTGGGCGGTGTCGTCCTGGGCGAAGGTGATCCCCCCGGCCGCCTTGATCTCCTCCAGGCCCTGGGTGCCGTCGTTGGCGGTGCCGGAGAGAATCACCCCGATGGCCAGGTGACCCTGCTCTTCCGCCAGCGAGGCCAGGAAGGCGTCGATGACCCGGTGGCCCCCGGTGCGATCATCCCGGGGGGAAAGGGACAACATCCCTCCCGCCATCACCATGCACTGCCCGGGCGGTATCACATACACGTGATCCGGCTCCAGCCGGATGCCATGGATCACCTCGGTGACCGGAAGGGTGGTGACCCGGCTCAGGATTTCCGAGAGCAGGCTGGCATGGCCGGGGTGGAGATGCTGCACCACCACGAAGGCCATGCCGGTATTCGCCGGCAGGGCCTTGAGAAACTGCTGGAAGGCGTCGAGTCCCCCAGCCGAGGCTCCGATCCCGACGACCGGAAAGGGAAGGCTGGGCGCGCGCTGGTCGTAGTCTTCGGATGGGGGAACCGGCTCCGGAGCGGTTTGCGGAGGCGGCTGAGCCGGGGCGGTGGGGCTCCGTGAAGCCTTCCTGCGAGGCATGGAGTTGGCTCCCCCCCGGACGGTTATTGATCACCAGCAGATCGCCTCGGCTGGCGGTTTCCCAGTGGAGGTTACGGCGGGTTAGCGGGGATTACAAGTGCGGATGAAGATGCTTCTCTCGGGGTCGAGGGGCTCAACCGCGCCCCTCGTCGAGAAAAATCAGGGCCTCCCGCCGGGCCACTACCTGCTGGAGGGCCCGGTGCACCGCGGGATCAATCACGCTGCCGGAGAGATCCCGGAGGCGCTCGACCGCGAGCTCGGGCGCCATCTTGTC
>DATFGC010000440.1:0-2910 GCA_035249765.1 Gemmatimonadales bacterium
GAGATCAGGTATTTGTAGAGCGGGGAGACGTCGAACAGCGCCGCCGCATTCCGGATCGCGGCGTACTCCCGGTCGTGTACCAGCTCGTAGGCGCTGGCCACCGCGTGGCCGGCCCAGCGTCGCCACGCCTGACCCTGCACCAGCGGAGCGGTTCGGATGTGAAAGGGTGTGGTCTTGAGCACGGTGCGATTCTAGTCGGTCAGCGGGGACGCCGCGAGGGCGGCTGTTTTTCGGGGTTTGCACGGTGGACACCCGGGTTGGGGCGGACTATTCATTCGGCCCGATGCGCGCTTCCCTCCTCGCCGCGACTGCCGCGCTGCTCCTGCTGCTGCCCCTCCCGGGCAGCGCCGCCCGCGCACAGGATTCCGGCGGCACCCCCACACCCGAAAGACCCTTCGCGGCGCTGTCGCGCGCGCTGCTCGGGGGACGCGACTCGCTGGTCCGCCTCGCCCGGCAACAGGTCGGCCTCAAGTACCGGCTCGGCGCGGTCAAGCCGGGCCTGGCCTTCGACTGCAGCGGCCTGGTGAAGTGGATCATGGCGGCCTTCGACCTGAAGCTCCCCCGAACCGCTGCGGAACAGGCCCGGCTCGGCAGGGCGGTGCCCAAGGATACGGCTCAGCTGCTGCCCGGCGATCTGCTGCTGTTCGGCCGGGGCCGGCGGGTGACCCATATCGGGATCTACGTGGGCGAGGGGAGGTACATCCACGCCGCCAACCGGCGAAAGGGCGTAATCGAGAGCGAGATCGCACCCCCCGATTCGCGCTGGTGGAAAGGCGCCCGACGGGTGATACCCGACGTGGACCTCTCGGCCCCGGTGCGGGGAAGTTGAGGCTGGGAACCGGATGCTGGGTGCCGGATGCTGGTGGCTGAAGGCTGAAGGCTGAAGGCTACCAGTATTCCCATCTCCCCCGCGAGAGCACGTAGGCCGACAGACAGGCGTTGGTCACCGCGTGAGCCAGAATCAGGTCGCCCAGGCTCCGGGTCCGCTGCATCCAGAAGTTGTAGAGCAATCCCGCCGCCAGCCCCACATCCCACATCGCCCCGTGCTCGCTGGCAAAGAGCAGCGCCGTGAGCAGGAACGAGGCGGTGGTGAACTGCCCCAGCGGAACCTTCCGGAAGTCTTCCATGTGATCGATCCAGCGGGGCAGCCAGCCCCGCCAGAAGAGCTCCTCCACGATCGGCACCAGGATCGCGGCGCGGGCAAACCGGAGCGAGAGCACCAGCGTGTCATGCCGGACCTCCTCCGGCACGGTCCCTTCCACCCTGCCGGTCAGCCCGTTGCTGAAGAGCCAGGAGCTGCGGAAATCCGGAAACAGCACATCGGGGGCGATCCACAGGGCAAAGACGCCGACGCCCAGCGCGATGCTGGTGGCCCAGTGCCGGACCTTGAGAGAAATGACCTGGCGGGAGCAGAGCAGCAGGACGGCCGTCACCAGCCCGACCCGAAGCACCGCCTCCACCCGCCCGGGGATCGGGAGGCGGGGTCCCAGCACCAGCAGCACCATGAACGTCGCGAAGGGTGCGACGTAGGGAAGCGAAGGGTAGCGCTCGGTGAGGCGCATGGCGGGAGTGCCTTCAGCCGTCAGCCCTCAGCCCTCAGCTGCTGAAGGCTGAAGGCTGATGGCTGAGGGCTAAAACGTGTAACTCACCTTGGTAAGCAGGAAGCGACCCAGGTTCGGCACCCCGACGAACGTCGCGTAATGCTTGTTGAAGAGGTTCTGGACGTTGAGGGAGATCAGCATGTTGCGGGCCCCTACCGGCGGCCGCCAGGTACCCTGCAGATCGAGCACGCCGTAGGAATCGGTCGGAAGCAGCGCGCTGGGATCATCCGGATCGGGAGGGCTCACATACACTCCGGAATTGACCGGGAACCCCTTCACCGCCCGGAACCGGCTCTCCGCGCTCCAGCCGTTGGGAGCGTCCTGCCACCCTACCGTGATCGAGCCCTTGCTCTTGGAGGCGTTGAGCGCGATGTCGGTGGGCCCGTTCACCTCGGTCTTGGAGAAGAAATCCTTGTTGACGAAGGAGTAGCTCCCCGCCAGGGTCAGGTGGCTCCCCACGACCATGTCCATTGCCAGGTCGGCGCCCCAGAGATCCACCTCGCCGAAATTGCGGTAGGTGAGGAAAATGTCGGGCCGGGCGGTGAGCGGTGTGTTGGTCGGGACCACGGTGCCCAGGGGCACCCCGGTGGTCGCGACGGTGGTGGCCGCGGACAGACCGGCCATCCCGGTTCCCAGCGCGGCGGCGGTGGCGGCCGCATTGGGCACGCCGGCCTGGGTGAACAGCGCGGTCAGATAGGAGATGGTGGTGGCGCGATCGAGGAAGACGGTGGGAGACTCCACGATCAGAGGACCGGTGAAGTTGCGCTTGTGCTCGTACCAGGCATCGGTCGAGATCTGGAACCGTCCCCCCAGGAGCGCCTTGTAGCCGACCTCGAGCTGGTGGTTGATGGTCGGCTTGAGCCGCGCGATGTCCTGCACCTGGTCCGCCTGAATGTCCACGAACTGCCGGGTGGTCGGGTTGAGGAGCCGGAGCTGGGTGGCGACCTGGGTGGTCGGCGCATTGGCCTGCATCAGCGGGCACAGCGGACCGGCCGAGGCGCACACCGCGCCCACCGCGACCTGCCACAGCGCGGCCGCGTTCGCCGGCAACAGCTCGGGTGTTCCGGCCGGCAGCAGGGGCTGGAACGGCGTCCGCATGCAGAGGCCGTTGCCGACTCCGCCGGCGCACCCGGTGCCGGATCGGAACTGGAAACCGTCCTTGGGAACGCCCAGGGCGCGCACGTCGTACGCCAGTCCGCCGCCCAGGGGAACCTGGGCGGCGACGATATCGAGGAACAGGTTGTTGTTGCTCGGGGTGGAGAAGGCCCGGTTGAAGGTGACCCGGAACGCCTGGTTCTCGTCGGGCTGG
>DATFGC010000441.1:0-18161 GCA_035249765.1 Gemmatimonadales bacterium
AAGGCTCAGCCTGGTGCTCGACGCCCGGGACCGCGAGTTCCTGACCAGCAAGGGATTCCTCGCGGAAGCCGGAGTGCTCTTCGGCGGTGGCGGAGAGCACCGGGAAGGCGATGTGATCTCCCGCGGAGCGTATGGCGGGTGGTACGCGCACCTGCGGGGCTACCTCAGCCCCCGCTCCGGCACGCTGCTCGCCGCGCGGCTGGCGGCACGATCGGTGGACGAGCTGGCGACCCTGCAGGCTCGGAACACCCTGCCGGGATGGGAAGGCGATGTGGACGCGCTGGGTGGACCGCATGCCCACCGCAGCTTCCTGGCGGGCCGGATGGCCGGCCGGGGTCTATTGCTGGGCAGCTTCGAAGTCCGCCACAACCTGCTCGATGTGGGGGACTACGGCGCCGTCACCCTGATCGGATTTCTCGATGGGGGCCGGGTATTCGAAGCGGAGGATTTCAGCGTCACCACCAGCGGGTGGAAAGTCGGCGGCGGCGGCGGCGTGGCGCTCCGGGTCCTGCGATCGTCGCTCCTGGTGTTCAACTTTGCCGGGGGGCCGGCGGGGTTCAGCTTCTCGATGGGGACGGGGTGGGCGTTTTAGCGGTCAACGGTCAACGGTCAACGGTCAACGGTCAACGGTCAACGGTCAACGGTCAACGGTCAACGGTCAACGGTCAACGGTAGAGCGGTGAGCGGAAGCGTCGGCGGTCATTGGTTCGCGAGAACATGTCGCCCACAGGTTTCACAGATTGCACAGATGGGGTGGTTTGGGATCAGGCCCGACGAACCGGCGGAATTGGAGTGAAGCAGCACCGAAATTCAGAAGGAGTCCGCGTTTGAATTGGCTTGCTGAGAGATAGTTGATGACTTGGGAGTCTTCCCGATCCGTCAATCGTTCCATGGCCTTGAGCTCGACCAGAACCTCTCCAAAGCAGACAAAATCAGCACGGTACCGAACAGGTAATGGGTGCCCCTTGTACAGAATGGGCATTTCGACTTCTCGCGCGAACAGGATCTTCATTGCGTCGAGTTCCACCTCCAAGGCTGCCTGGTAAACGGGTTCCAGAAACCGCGAACCAAGGTATCGATGCACCTCCATGGCACAGCCAATAATCAGGTAAGTCTGCCGATCCCGCTCGTCAAATGCTCTGGATGGCCCAATTTGTGTCAGCTGCGAAATCTGTGGGCAACCCGGACAAGGACCGGGATCTAACCTGTGCGCCATGGAGCCGATCTCCGCGAGACCGGGCGGTGCCTAGTCGAGCTTCATCCTCCGCACCAGGTCCCTGAACCGCGGATCGCCCCGGATCGGCTCCAGCAGCGGCTCCACGTTGAGATAGGTCATCCACCCGCGCCGCTCGGCGTAGGCCTGCTCCAGCCAGTGGAAGGTTCCGTCGGCATCTCCCAGGACGACGTGGAGCCGGGCCAGATCCACCGGTGACACGTAGCGGGTGCGCGCCAGTTCGGTGAGGGTGGCGAGGGCGCGCTCGGCGTCTTCCCGGCGCCCCTGCAGAACGGCAAGGTGGCCCAGCGCGGCAAAGGCATGATGATTGGCGCCCCGCGCACCGGCATCGGCCTCCCGCAGCGCGATCTCGGCCTCCTGGTAGCGCCCGGCCTGGATGTAGGCCAGCCCCAGCACCCATTGGGTTTCTTCGCTCACCGGATTCATGGCGAGGGCGCGCTGGAGCTGTTCGATCGCCTCTCCGTTCCTCTGGGCGACGTAGAGAAGCCAGCCCAGCGACCGGCTGATGGACACCGACGCGGGATCGAGCTCGAGCGCGATGCGGGCCTGGGTGACGGCCTCGTCGGTCCGCCCCATGGCGAGGAGCAGCCAGCCGTACCACTGCCTGGCCGTGGCGTAGCGCGGGTTGAGCTCGATCGCGCGGAGAAAGTGGGTCCCCGCCGCTTCCCACTCCCAGTCGTGAATAAAGAGCACCCAGGCCAGGGAGGTGTGCGCCTCGGCCAGGCCTTCATCGAGCGCGAGGGCCTTGCGGGCTTCCTCCCGGGCCCGGCGCATTCCCTCGCTGACCGGAGCGCCGCGATAGTCCACCTCCAGCGCGTAGCAGTCGGCGAGGCCGCTGTAGGCCAGCGCGTAGCCGGGATCCTCCCGGACCGCGTCCTCGAAGTACTGCACCGCTTCGGCGATACCCTCCCGGGTCCGCTTGTTCCAGGAGAATCGCCCCTTGAGATAGAGCTGCCAGGCCCGGAGGTTCTCGGTGTAGCGCCGGGACACCGGGTCGCCCAGGTCGCCGAGAAAGGTGGCGCGGAGGGTGCTCACGATGGTGCGGGCCATCTCTTCCTGGAGATCGAAGATGTCGTCCATCCGCCGGTCGTAGCGCTCCGACCAGAGCAGCCGCCCGTCATTCACCTCGGTCAGTTGAGTCGTGATCCGGACCCGGGACTCGGCGCGCCGCACGGTGCCCTCCAGCACGACCGAGGCGCCCAGCTCGCTCCCCAGGACCCGGAGGCTCTCCTGGCGTCCCTTGAGCGCGAAGACCGAGGTCCTGGAGGCTACCCGGAGGCCGGGAATGTTGGCCAGGGCATTGATCAGCTCGTCGGTGAGCCCGTCGCTCAGATACTCGTTTTCCGGATCAGGGGTGGCATTCACGAACGGCAGTACGGCCACGAATCGCTCGGCCCGGTACGCCGCGGGGTATTCGGCGGTGGGCGCGGTCAGCGCCGCCGCAAACTCCGCGGTGCCGGGAAAGCGGTTCTCCGGCTCCTTGGCCAGGGCGCGAAGCACCGCCCGCTCGACATGCTCCGGGATGGTGGGTCGGCGCTGCCGGAGCGGCCCCGGCGGCTCCACCAGGTGACGGCTCAGGGTCCTCTGGGCGCTGCCTCCCGCAAAGGGAGGCTCCCCGGTCAGCGCCTCGTACAGCACGCAGGCCAGCGAATAGAGATTGCTCCGGCCGTCGAGCTCCCGCTCCGCCGCGGCCTGTTCCGGACTCATGTAGGCCGGGGTTCCCACGGTCAGTCCGCGCGCGGTCAGGTCGTCGGCGGCCGCCGCCGTGATCGCCCGGGCGATCCAGAAGTCCGCCACCACCGCCTGGCCCTCATGGAGGAGGATGTTCTCCGGCTTGATGTCCCGGTGGATCACGTTCCGGCGATGGGCGTAGTCGAGTGCGAGGGCAACCGAGCGCGCGAGGGTGAGCGCCTCCGGCACCGGAAGCCGTCCCTCGCGCGCCAGCCGCTGGCGGAGCGACTCGCCCCCGATGTAGGGCATGACGAAGTAGAGGAACCCGTCGCGCTCTCCCGAATCGTGCACCGGGACGATCTGGGGATGGCTGAGATTGGCGGCGATGCGGATTTCGCGGAGGAACCGGGCGGCTTCGGCGCCCGAGGCCACCAGCTCGGGGCGGAGCACCTTGACGGCCACCTGGCGGGCATGCTTCAGATCCTCCGCCAGGTAGACCGTGGCCATGCCGCCGCGTCCCAGCTCGCAGTCGAGCCGGTAGCCCTCGGCGAGCGCACGACGCAGACGATCAGGGACCGGCGACAGCGGAGCTCCCGGATGGGGGACGGTATCTAGTTTACCCCGCCCCCCCGAGCCGGACTATGGGGTGAGGGTCACTCCGAGCGCAGCGCCGAGACCGGCTCGGCCCGGGTCGCGCGGCTGGCCGGGATGAGGCTGGCCAGCAGACCGACCGCCCCGATCACCGCCACCACCGCGGCGAAGACCAGCGGATCCTTGGGGGTCACCTCGAACATGATCAGCCCGATGATCCGGGTGAGCCCGAAGGCGAGCAGCAGTCCGACTCCGAGCCCGAACGCCAGCTGCACTCCCCCCTGGCGGACCACCAGCCCGATCACGTCGCGCGAGCTCGCCCCCAGCGCCATCCGGATGCCCATCTCCCGCATCCGGCGGCTCACCGAGAAGGACAGCACGCCGTACAGGCCCACCGTCGCCATGAACAGCGCGGCGGCGCCGAAGGCGATGAACAGCGTGCCGAAGACGATATAGAACCAGCCCGCCTGCTTCGCGACTCCCTCCATGGAATCCACGTCGTAGATCGGGAGGTTGGGGTTGAGTCCCTGGACCGCCGCGCGTACCGAGGGGAGGATGCCGAGCGGATTGCCGACCGGGACATGGACCGCCATATAGCCGAACCGGATGTCCCGCTGAGCGACCGGCACGTAGTAGCCCCTCGGGCTGTCCCGGTCGGTATCGAAGCCCTCCATCCGGAGATCAGGGACGATCCCGACGATGGTCTTCCAGGGCAGCAGGCTGTCCCGGCCGGCCCGCTCCGCAAACCGCTGGCCCAGCGCCTCCCGTCCCGGAAAGAGATCGGCCGCGAACGATTCGTTCACGATCGCCACCGGCGGGCTGGTAACATCGTCGCTGGGCGCGAAGTCGCGTCCCCGGACCAGCGAAACCCCGAAGGTCTTGAAGTACCCGGGAGAGATGGTGGTGTTCCGTGCCACCGGGTAATCCCGATCGGCGGCATAGACCTGGCCCGCGACCGCGATATCGGACCCGTCGCTTTCGACCGGGAGATCGGTGGCCAGGGCGGCCGACGCCGCGCCCGGAAGCGAGCCAAGCCGCTCGGCCAGATCGGTAAAGAACCGCTGCCGGGCTTCCCGGGTGGGATACTCGGTGTCGAAGAGTCCGATCCGGGCGGTGAAGATGTTCTCGGTACGGTAGGGAAACTCGAAATTGCGCAGCTTCGCGATGCTCTTGATCATCAGGCCGGCGCCGATCAGCAGGGCGCAGGAGAGCGCGATCTCCGCGGTCACCAGGATCCTGGTCAGGCGGATGCCGAGAATGCCCGAGGTGCCGCGCGATTCGTCCTTGAGGGTGGCGTTGACCTCGGTCTTGAGCACGTGGAACGCCGGCGCAGCCCCGGCCACCAGGGCGGTGAAGAAGGTGATCCCGGTCATGAAGAGGAGGATCGGGAGGTCGAGCGCGAACACCATGTAGTAGGGCTTGCCCACGTTCTGGGTCGCGCCGTCAAACAGCCGGATGCCGGCCCAGGCGATCGCGGCCCCCAGCAGCGCGCCGATCAGCGCCAGGATCAGAGTCTCCGCAAAGAAGGGGAGCACGATGCGCAGGCGGCTGGCGCCCAGCGCGGTGCGGACCGCGGCTTCCCGGGTGCGGAGCGTGGCGCGGGCCAGGAGCAGGTTCGAAACGTTGGCGATGGCGATCAGCAGCACGAAGACGGTGGCCACCTGCATCGCGCCGAACACCGCGATCAGCTCGGGACCAGTGTCGTCCTCGGCGAAAGTCCGGAACCGAACCGTGACTCCCTTGTTGGTTTCGGGATACTCCCGGGCCAGCCGATCCGCGATGGCGGCCATTTCGACCGCGGCCTGGTCCCGGGAGACCCCATCGCGCAGCCGGCCGAATGCGTTGAAGCCGGCGCTCCGGCTGCGATCGGCGGCCTGACTTCGGCCGTCCCTTCGCACCACCCAGAGGCTCTGATTCTGGGGAAAGCGGAATCCCTCCGGCATGACCCCCAGGATCGTCGCCGCTTCGCCATTCACGATGACGGACTTGCCCACGATGCCCGGGTCGGACCCGTAGCGCGTGGTCCAGACGTCGTGGCCCAGTACAAGGGTCAGCGGGGCGCCGGGGAGCTCGTCCCCGGGGCGGAAGCCGGTGCCGATGACCGGGCGGATCCGGAGCGCGTCGAAGATGTTTGCCGAGACCAGGGCCCCCTGGAACCGCTCGGGGCCTTCCCGGCCGGCCAGGTTCACCGTGCTGCCGGAGAAATGCGCCAGCGTCTCGAAGCTCTTCTGCTCGGCCCGCCAGTCGTGGAAATCGTGCTCCCGCGCGGACATGAAATCGATATTGCGGGAGGGATTGGATCGATTGATCAGCAGCAGCCGGTTCGCTTCCGGGACCGGATGGCCCCGCAGGAAGACGCCGAAGAGCAGACTGAAGGCGATGGTGCAGAGCCCGATCCCGAGGGCAAGGGTGACGCTGGCGATGACCGCGGAGGCGGGCTCCCTCCGGAGCGAGCGCACCGAAAGGCGGAGATCCTGGGAGAGCGCCCTCATGGAGTCGCCTGGCTGGAGTTTCGGGTACTACGGTAGGGCGGCGTCGAGGTTTCAAATAGGAACGTTTCGCCGCGAATGAAACGTTGGGACGGTCACCTCAATCTGGAATGGCGGCGAGCAGCTCCCGGAGGGTGGATTCGCCCTTGTCTCGGGCATACCAGCCCCGGGCATAGGTGTAGCGCTGCGGGGTGGGCATGGTCTTCTTGTGGGCCAGCATCCACTCCTGGAGGACCGCGGGACGCGGTCCCCAGTGGCCCAGCTCCCGGAATTCGAGGTCGAGCGCGATCACCATCGGGATGGAGCGGGTCCCGTTGGTCAGGTACCGGTTCATGACGTCGGGATAGCTGTCCCGTTCCAGGACCCGGAGCTCCATTCCGGAGATCAGATCGGCCAGCCGGGCCAGCACGGGCACGGTGTTGGCCGCGTCGCCGCACCAGTCGGCGGCGATCACCAGGAGCCGGCGGGCCGGACCCCGGAGAAACCGTTCCAGCGCCCATCCCGGTATCAGGGCCCGCTCATAAATCCCCTGCCACACCCCGGGCTGCTCCATCTCCGGCCGGAGATAGGCCGGCCAGGGCACGGCCTCGGCCCAGAGCGCCTGGACGTCGAGCGCCACTACGCCGGTTCCTCGATCCGCACGCCGAAGCGGGCCAAGCCGTCGACATATGCCCGGAAGGGGACCGCTTCGTCGGGGGTGTGCACTCCGGGACCGGTAATAACCCCGCCGGCCTGCATCAGCGCGGTCAGCGAGAGCGAGTACCCGGTGGTGCGCATCATGGCGCTGATCCCCAGGGCGGCGTCGTAGTAATCGAGCAGCTCGAAGGTGACGGCCGCGGGACGCCCGTCCTTGTCGCCTTCCACCACCACCCGGAGCGCGACCAGGTCGCGACCTTCCGGCTTGTACAGCTTCGGCTGCACCGCGGCGATGAAGAGATCGCGGGGAACCACCGGCTGGCCCTTGACCGGGATCGGGGTGTTGGAGATGAGCCCGAGCTCCCGGATCGGCCGCATGATGGCGACGTGCCCTGGGTAGCGCAGGGTCTTGTACTCCATGGTGTCGATCCGGCCCTCGAAGGCGAAGGGCATCGTGCTGACGCCGCCGCCGGTATGGAACGCCTCCAGGGTCCCCACCGGCGCGGGGAACTCCTGGGGCTCGAGCTCGGAGAGCGCATCCACCTGGACGGCCTTGCCGTTGCGGAGCACCCAGGACGGGGTGGTGTAGTAGTCGAGCGCGCCTTCGAGCGAATACACGATCTGATAATTGAGCGGCGGCTCGGGGTACTGGGGCAGTCCGCCGACGTAGATCCGGACCGAGCGGGCGCGGTCCACCCGGCGAATCCCTTCGGCGGCCAGGATGTTGACCATGCCGGGGGCGAGACCGCAATCGGGAATGACCGACACCCTCCGCGCCCGCGCGGCGTCGTCCAGCTTCTTCTGCTGGAAGACGATCTCGGTGTTCCCGCCCAGATCGCAGAAGTGGCAGCCGCCGTCGATCGCGGCCCGGGTCATCGGCTCGTTGAAGTAGTAGGGCAGGGCGCAAAGCGCGGCGTCATGGCCCTTCATGAGCGACACCACGGTTTCGAAATCGCTGGCATCGAGCGGCGCGGCGCGAAGCCGCTTGCCGAGGTAGGGCTGCAGGAATGCCGGCAACCGGTTGGGATGAAGATCGGCGAGGGTGACCTGCTCCACGGTGTCGTGCTGGAGCAGGTTGTGCGCCGCGGCGCAGCCCTGCAGGCCCGCGCCCAGAACCAGCATCTTCATAGCGACCCCGCGGAGACGATTTCGAAGAAAGAGAGCCCTGAAAATTAGCCGGTCGGGCGATCGCATTCAACGCGCGGTGCGTCCCGGATGATGGGTGAGACTTCGGAGTGCGCTCGGCTTCCCGGTCCAGTCGGGCCGCCGGGCGGAGCCGGCGGACAGGGGCCGGACCTCGAATCCCCGGGAGGTGAAATACCCCAGCGAATCGGCGCCCCAGCGAATGGCCCCGGTGTTGCCGGTGCCGAGCCGGCTGGTATCGCCGTTCGCCGCCGTGATACAGAGCTCGCCGGCGGCGCATTCCCCGACCATCGCGGCGGGAGGATCGCCCAGCAGCTCGCGGGTGGCCGAGTCGGCGGCGGGCTGTTGCGCACGGGAGACCGGCAGCAGGGAATCCCGTTTCGGCGCCAGGGTGAAGTAGCCGCCGGCAAGGACCACGGCGGAGCCGTCTCTCGCCCATCCGGTGCGCATCGGCGCCTCGGTCCCGGCGGGGAGTGGGGCTCGGCGCTCCGCGGTGGTCAGCAGATCGAGCACTACCAGGGCCCAGCGCGGATTCGCGGCGCCGCCTTCGCGGCGCACGAACGCGACCGCGGTGCCTTCGGGCGAGAGCCGGGGCAGCCGCTCTTCGGCGCGGGTGAAGGTCAGCCGGACGAAGACGCCGCCCCCGGCGGGCGCGGCGAAGAGGTCGGTCATCGAATCGGACCCCTCGCCGACCCCGATCACGAAGGGCTCCTCGCCCACCCGAATGCGGCGGGAGATGGGAGTGACAGCGCAGGCAGTGATCACCACGGTAAGGAGTGAGCGGTAAGCGGTGAGCGGGAACCGCCCCCGCCCTGGCGCCGGTCTGTCCCGCTCACTGCTCACTGCTCACCGCTCACCGTCAGCAGCCACCATCCCTCGGGATCCACTTCGACTTTCCGGGGCGGCCGCTCGCCGGCCCAGTGGGTCACCACCCGGGTGACCTCGCCCCGGAGGTCAACCATCACGGTGCGATCGTCGAGGCGAACGGCGAGGTTGGGGATCCGGAAGAGTCCCCAGGACTTCTTCTGCACCTGGCGGATGGTGAGCACCAGGTGTCCCCCTTCGACCCGGGCTTCGAGATCGAGTACCGGGTAGCCCGGCTGGCGCAGCGCCTGGCGGAAGTACCAGGTCAGATCGCGGCCGGCCGCGGCTCCCATGATCCGGGCGAAATCGGCCGAGAGCGCGTTCCGGTGGACATAGGTCCGGACGTAGCGCCGGAGGCCCTGGAAGAACACGCTGTCTCCCACCAGACCGCGGAGCGAGTGCAGGACCCAGGCGCCCTTCTGGTAGGCGTTGGCGTTGAGCAGCCGCATCCGGTCGGTAATGGTGGTATCGATGATGGGGCGGTCCACCACCGGTGAACCAACCACGGCGTCCCGCGCGCCCTGCATCCTGGCGGCGCGGGCCGAGTCGCCTCCGGCGTGCTCGGCCCAGAGCACGGCGCCATAGGTGGCGAAGCCCTCGGAGAGCCAGATGTGGTGCCAGTTGGACTGGGTCACTGCATCGCCGAACCACTGGTGGGCGGTCTCGTGGGCGACGGTACCTTCGCGCAGCCGGCCGTTCTGGATCGCGCTGCTGCTGTAGAAGATTGCGGTGGCGTTCTCCATGCCACCGAAGATCGTGGTGGACTGGACGTGGCGGAGCTCGCGGTAGGGGAAGGGCCCGAACCTCCGCGCGAAGAAGGCAATCATGTCGCCGGCCCGGGCGAAGGGCCCATCCAGAGCGCGCCGGGTGTCCTCGGGGCGGGTCCACAGAGTTACCGGCACGCATTCAGTGTCGCAGGGAAGCGGAGCAAGCGGTGTGGTGGTGAGGACCCCCATGCCGACCACCATGGTGTACACCGGCACCGGCTCGGGATTCAGGAACCGGTGGCGCAGCACGCCTTCCGGAAGGGTGTCGACTCCGACCAGGCTGCCGGTGGCGACTACCGCGAATCCCGCGGGCGCCCGGATTTCCCAGGAGACGCTGGCCTTGTCGCGGGGGTGATCGTCGGACGCGAGCCAGTGGCGGGCGCGGTCGGGCCAGTTGTCCGCGAAGATGGTGCGGCTGGTCTCGCTGCCCCGGATGACCAGCCCGTCCCGCGGCACGCCCTGGTAGCTCAGCGCCGTGGTCACTTCCCGTCCAGCAGTCCCCCTCACGGGCAGGATCACGGTGTGGCCCCGGCGGCTCCAGCGCACCGGCCGGAGGTTCACGGATGCCGAGGTAATGGTGAGGCTGGAATCGAGATCGAGAATGACCGGGCCGGTTCCGGTCAGCCGCCAGCGGGTTTGCACCCGCGCGGTGAACACCGAGTCGGCCGCCGGGAGGGTGAGCGAGACGTCGTAGTGGAGGGCGTCGTGGCGCTGGCCGGTAAGCGGTGAGCGGTAAGCGGTAAGCGGGAAAAGACAGCCGATGAACAAGAGGGTCACCCTGAGCGCAGCGAAGGGGCGAAGCTCCGCCGCTTCCCCCTCGCTGCGCTCAGGGTCAGCGTGACCCTGGCAACCCCGCTCACCGCTCACTATTTGAGATTGTCTCCAAAGAAATCCAGAATCTTCTTCCACGCCTTCTCGGGCTGTTCGGTGTCGTTGCCCCGGCGGCCCGGCTTGAGGAAGCCGTGGCCGGTGCCGGGATAGCTGTCGGCCTCGAACGACTTGCCGTAGCGCTTCATCAGCTCCACCACGGTCGGAAGCTGGCTGTTGATCCGGGCGTCGGCCTCGCCGTAGACGCCGAGGACCTTGGCGTTGATCCGCTGGAGGGCGAGGCTGTCGGGGGCGGGGCCGTAGCAGACTACCGCGGCCTTGAGCTTCGGGTTGTTGGTCGCGTAGCGGAAGGTCTGTCCTCCCCCCCAGCAGAACCCGATGACCCCGATCGCATCCTGCCTGACCGCGCCGAGCCCGTTCAGATAGGCATACACGGCGTCGAGGCTGGTGGTGACGCCATCGGGGGTGAGCCGCCCGATGTAGGCCCGCCCCGAATCGGCGGGATAGAGCCCGAACATCGCCGAGGGCAGGTCCACCGCGGCCGCGACGTAGCCCTGGCCGGCGAGCTTGTCGGCCACGGTGGGCTCCCAGGCGGTGAGCCCCTGGTTTTCGTGGATCACGATGATTGCCGGGGCCTTTTCGCTGCGCTCAGGGTACGCGACGTAGGCCCGCACCGAATCACCGGGGGGACGCCTGATCCACACGTACTCGCCGTGATTGGTGGCCTGCTCGTGGACGTGCCCGGCCGGCGCCGCGGCGGCTTCGCCGCGCAGCAGCCAGGTGCCTCCCAGCCCGGCGGCGAAGGCGAGGGCGCCGACGGCGAGGTGGCTGGCGAGACCGCGTGTGTTGTGCATTGGGTTTCTCCTTGGGATCTGCCGCTTCCCCTTCGCTGCGCTCAGGGTCAGCGCGACAAGTGTAGTTCCCGTTGACCGTTGACCGTTCACCGTTCACCGCTCACCGCTTCCAGGGCCTCGCCGAACTCTCGCATTGACTGATACCGCTCTTCCGCGTCGTGCGCGAGGCTCCGCGCGATCACCTGCTCCAGCGATTCGGGCAGGGTCGGACTGGCCTGGCGGAGCCGGAGCGGTTGTCCGGTGAGATGGGCCAGCATGGTCTCCTGGGCGGTGCTCCCCTCGAAGGGAAGCCGGCCGGTGAGCAGCTCGAAGCCCAGCACCCCCAGCGCAAAGATGTCGCTCCGGGCGTCGAGCGGCTTTCCCCGGATCTGCTCCGGGCTCATGAACTCCGGGGTGCCCAGCACGATCCCGGTGGCGGTGAGACGAGTGAGCTCGGGTCCGGCCACACTTTCCTTGGCCAGTCCGAAATCCATCACCACGGCCCGGTCTCCCTGACCCGGCTCCTCCACCAGCATGACATTCTCCGGCTTGAGGTCGCGATGGAGAATCCCGGCATCGTGGGCGTGCTGAAGTCCCTGGCACAGCTGATGAAGCAGCGGCACCGCGAGCTCTGCGGGCATGGGGCCGTGCCGGGTTTCCCGGCGGGACAGGGTCTCCCCCTCGAGGAACGGCATCACCAGGTAGGGCATTCCGCCGGCGTCGCCCCAGGCGAGGATTCCGCACACGTTGGGATGATCGAGCCGCATGGCCACCTGCGCCTCCCGGCGCAGCCGGGCCACCGCCTCTCTGTCCCCGGTGAGTCGCGACATCAGCACCTTGACCGCGACGCTTTGTCCCGACCCCCGGTCCTTGGCGCGGTAGACCCAGGCCATGCCGCCCTCGCCCACCCGCATCTCCATCTGGTAGCGGCCGTCGAGGACCCGGCCCGAGAGCCCCGAGGCGGGGTCACCCCGCCGGGCCGGAGGGAGCCGGGTCTCGCCGGTGCGGTGCAGCCCGAAGCTCTTGCTGGGGGAGATCGACGCGGCGCCGGCCGGACCCAGGGGGAACCCGTCCCTGGTGCAGAACTTCGCCGGCGGATCGAAGAGGGTGCCGCAGCGGGGGCAGCGGAGCCGGCTCAATCCCGGTACCGATTGCGCCCGTCGGATTTGGCGCGAAGCAGGTTCTTGTCGGCCAGCTGGAGGAGCCCCTCGGCGTCCCCTGCCCGCTCGTCGGGAAAGGTGGCCAGGCCGACGCTGATGGTCAGCGGAATCGGCGTCTCGGGGGGGCCGAAGGCCGCCAGGGAGACCCGGCGCAGGATCCGTTCGGCAAATAGCCGGGCCCCGGCGCTTCCGGTCTCCGGCAGCAGCACCACGAATTCCTCGCCACCGTAGCGGGCCACCGTGTCCACCGCCCGCTGCTCCCGCCGGAGCAGCTCGGCGAACTGCGCCAGCACCCGGTCGCCCGCCTGATGGCCGTAGCGGTCGTTGGCCGACTTGAAGTGATCGATGTCGATCATGACACAGGTGAGCACGGTGCCGTAGCGGGTGGCCCGCTCCACCTCGCGCTGCAACCGCTCGTCCAGCGCCCGCCGGTTGAACAGGCCGGTGAGCGGATCGGTCTCGGCGAGCTGGCGCATCGCGCTCTCGCGGTGCCGGGCTTCCTCGTGGTCCTGGGACTTTTCGATCGCCGCCGCGGCGGATTCCACCACCCGCGCGGCGAAGCGCAGGTCGGCATCGCCCAGCGGCGGATCTCCGGGCCCGGTGCGGAGGAAGAACACCCCGGCCCGCTCCCCCCGGAGCGAAAAGGGCAGCACCAGCGAGGATGTGGTCTGCGTCTCGGCGACCGATTCGTACAGCGGGTGCGACATCGCGTCCTCGACCAGCACGACCTCACCGGTCCGGAGCGCTTCCCGGATCTCGGGATAGCGATTCACGTCCACCGCCAGATCGCGCAGCATCGGATTCTCCGAGGCCGCGGCCACCGTCGCCCGGCTTCCACCCGGCTTGCCGAAAATGATCGAGCAGCGCGGGATGCGAAGGCCGGTGGCCACCTGGCGCACCAGGACCTGCAGCAGGTCGCGGGAGGGCAGGTTGGTGGTCATCTCCTGGAGCAGCTCGACCAGGGTCGCCTGGGCCCGCGCTTCGGCCCGGGCCTGGTTGAGCGCCCGGCCGGCCCGGAGATGGGTGCGGATCCGGGCCAGCAGCTCACGCACCCGCACCGGTTTGGTGATCACATCGGAGGCGCCCAGCCGGAGAGCTTCGACCGAGGTGTCCTCCGGGCTCGAGCCGGTGACCGCGAGAATCGGGAGATCGGCATAAGCCGGATTGCGGCGGAGCGACTCCAGCGCCGACCCGCCGGAGGGGCCGGGAAGGGAAAGATCCACCATGACCAGATCCACCGGCCGGGTGGCAAGATACTCTTCCAGCGCGATCGCGCTGGAGAGGCTGGCAGCATCGTAGCCGTTCTCGGTGAACAGCCGGCAGAGGGTCCGGGTGAAGGTCTGGTCGCCATCCACGACCAGCAGGTGCGCTGTGTTCGCGGCGCCCATGTCTACGCGGTGAGTCGGGCGAAGAGTTCGGGATCCACGTTCCCCCCGCTCAGAATTGCCGCCACCGGTCCGCTGGGCCGGAACCCCCCGGTGAGCAGCGCCGCCACGGTCACGGCGCCGGAGGGCTCGATTCGGAGGCCCATCTCGTGGAACAGAAACCCCACGGCCCGGGCGATGGCCTCTTCGGAGATACGCAGGGCCTCGTGCACCCGTTGCCCGATATACCGCCAGGGCACCGAGCCCACCGCAACGGGGAGTAGTCCGTCCGCCAGACTCGCGGTATGAGCGAGCGCCACCGGCTTGCCGGCCTCGAGGGCGGCGGAGAGCTTGGCGGCGCCTTCCGGCTCCACGCCGATCAGCCGGACCGGATGGGAGAGGGCGTTCGCCGCGACGCAGCATCCCGCCAGCAGTCCGCCGCCCCCGATCGGGGAGAGGAGCTCGGTGAGGCCGGGCTCCCGCTCCAGGATCTCCAGCGCGCAGGTGGCCTGACCCAGGATCACGCCGGAATGCTCGAAGGGAGGAACCAGGGCGAGCCCGTCGCGCGCGGCCAGGGCGTCGGCGGTGGCGGCGCGCCGGTAGCGGTCCACCAGCACGACCTCGGCGCCCTCGGCCCGCACCGCATCCACCTTCATGGCGGGGGCGTTGTCGTTCATCACGATCACGGCGCGGAGGCCGAGCCGGCGGGCGACCCAGGCCACCGCGCGGCCGTGGTTGCCGCTGGAGTGGGCGATGACGCCGGCGGCGCGAGCCGGCTCGGGAATCCGGGTGACCGCGGTCCAGGCGCCCCGCACCTTGAAGGCGCCGATGGGCTGCCACTGCTCGCACTTGAGCCAGACCGGGACACCGAGTTTGCGCGACAGGGAAGGCGCTTCAATCAGGGGAGTGACGACCGCGACGTCCCGAAGGGCCTGGGCTGCCTCTCTCAGCTCCTCAAGTGACGGACCAGCCGTCCAGCCGTCCAGCCGTCCAGTCACCTAGCCGGCGCTCTCGGCCGGCGAGACGGTATCGAGGTCGGTGACCTCCTCGGTGCCGTCTTCGTCTTCCTTGACCACCCGGGCCACGTCCACCAGGCGGTCGCCCTCGTCGAGGTGCATCACCCGCACCCCCTGGGTGTTGCGGCCGATGACCCGGATCCCGTCCACCGGCACCCGGATGATGATCCCGCCCTTGGTGATCATCATCAGCTCGTCGTCGGGGAGCACTTCCTTGAGCGCCACCAGTCCGCCGGTCTTCTCGGTGTTGTGGAAGGTGATGATGCCCTTGCCGCCCCGTTTCTGGACCCGGTAGTCGGACAGCTCGGAGCGCTTGCCGAATCCGTTCTCGGCCACCACCAGCAGGGTGGAGTCGCGCCGGATCACCACCATGCCGATCAGGGCGTCGCCCTTGTCGAGCTCGATGCCCTTGACCCCGGTGGTGGCCCGGCCCATCTCGCGGACATCGCTCTCGTGGAACCGGATGCTCATCCCGCCCCGGGTGGCGAGGGTGATGTCGTTGTTGCCGTCGGTGATCTGGACATCAATCAACGAGTCTCCCTCTTCGATGTTGATGGCATTGATCCCGTTGGCGCGGACGTTCCCGTAGGCCGAGAGGACGGTCTTCTTGACGGTGCCGTTCCGGGTGGCGAACAGCAGCCACTTGTTGTCGGCGAACTCCCGCACCGGCACCAGCGCGGCGATCCGCTCTTCGGGCCGGATCGCGATGCACTGGATCACCGGCTTGCCCCGCGCGGCCCGGCCGCCCTGGGGAATCTCGTGGACTTTGAGCCAGTAGACCTGGCCCTTGTCGCTGAAGAACATCACGTAGTCGTGGGTCGAGGCGATGAAGAGGTGCTCGATCCAGTCGTCTTCCTTGGCGGTGGCGCCGGTGAGGCCGCGCCCGCCCCGCCGCTGCTTCCGGTAGGTGGAGACGGGAATCCGCTTGATGTAGCCGGAGTGGGAGATGGTGATCACCATGTCCTCTTCGGCGATCAGGTCCTCGACCGAGAAATCGTCCTGGTCGGGGATGATCTCGGTGCGGCGCTCGTCGCCGTAGTCCTTGGCGACCTCGGCCATCTCGGACTTGAGGATGGCCATCCGGCGTTCCTTGCTCTTGAGGATCCCCTTGAGCTCGCTGATGGTGGCGCGGACTTCCTTGAGCTCGGCCTCCAGCTTGTCGATCTCGAGCCCGGTGAGCTTGGCGAGCCGCATGTTGAGGATCGCCTCGCTCTGCTTCTCGCTGAAGCCGAACCGCTTGCGCAGCCGGACATCGGCCTCGTCCGAATCGGAGGAGCCGCGGATGATCTGGATGACCTCGTCGATGTTGTCCACCGCGATCTTGAGCCCGTCGAGGATGTGCTCCCGGGCTTCGGCGGCATTGAGGTCGAACTGGGTCCGCCGGACGATGATGTCGTGCCGGTGGGCAATGAAGTGCTCCAGCAGCTCCTTGAGCGGCATCACCTTGGGCTGGCCCTTCACCAGGGCCAGGTTGATCACCCCGAAGGTGGACTGCATCGAGGTGTGCTTGTAGAGCTGGTTCAGCACCACGCTGGGGATGGCGTCCCGCTTGAGCTCGATGACCAGCCGCATCCCGTCCCGGTCGGATTCGTCCCGGGCGTCGCTGATTCCCTCGATCCTCTTCTCGTTGACCAGGGAGGCGATGTCCTTGTGCAGGGTCGCCTTGTTGACCTGGTAGGGCAGCTCGGTCACCACGATCGCGGCCCGGCCGGTGGAGGGCTTCTCCTCCACCACGGCCCGGGCCCGCATGATCACCTTGCCGCGGCCGGTGGCGTAGGCGTCGCGCAGCCCGCCCACGCCGTAGATGTATCCGCCGGTGGGAAAGTCGGGACCCTTGATGTGCTTGAGCAGCTCTTCGACCGTGGCGTCGGGCTTGTCCACCAGCAGCTCGACCGCTTTGGCCACTTCCCGGAGGTTGTGGGGCGGGATATTGGTGGCCATGCCCACCGCGATGCCGCTGGAGCCGTTGACCAGGAGGTTGGGAATCTTGGAGGGGAGCACGGTCGGCTCCACCAGCCGGTCGTCGAAATTGGGCTGGAAGGCGACGGTGTCCTTGTCGATGTCCTCCAGCATCGCGACCGCGATCCGGGTGAGCCGGGCTTCGGTGTAGCGATAGGCCGCGGCAGGATCGCCGTCCACCGAGCCGAAGTTGCCCTGGCCGTCCACCAGCGGATAGCGAAGCGAGAACTCCTGGACCATGCGGACCAGGGCATCGTAGACCGAGGCGTCGCCGTGGGGGTGGTACTTGCCCAGCACATCGCCCACCACCGTCGCCGATTTCTTGTAGGGCCGGCCCGGCACCAGGCCAAGCTCGTTCATCGCGTGAAGAATCCGGCGGTGCACCGGCTTGAGCCCGTCGCGCACGTCGGGCAGGGCGCGCGAGACGATCACGCTCATCGAATAATTGATGAAGCTCTGCTTCATCTCCTCTTCGATGGGGCGAGGCAGAATCCGTTCACGCGAATTGGGCGCGGTCATGGGCCAGGCGGGCGGAAGTGGAAGCCGCGGGGACGCTGCCCCGGGAACGGCGAAATATAGCGGGGTGGCGGGACGCCAGGCAACCGCGTACGGCGGGGTTAACTAATTGATTTGCAGGGGGTTACAGAGTCTCGCCCCCGGGCTGGAGTGGGACTCGCCTACGGCGCCTGCGGGCCAACGGAATTCATCGCCTCGCACGACCCCCTCGCGGCCCAATGGCGCCTATGGCGAGTCCCATTCTGCGCCCGGGTCAGGATCACGTTCCGCTCACCGCTCACCGCTCACCGCCACCGGGGCTTGCCTCGCCCGGCGCCCCACGAGGTACGCCGGCACGATGAACAGCGCCCCGATGGTGCCCGCGACAGTCCCTCCGGCGGTCGCCAGCGCGATCGAGCCGAACAGGCTGTCCACGTCGGTGCCTACCGCCAGCGGAATGAGACTCCCCAGCGTAGTCAGGGTCACCAGCATGATCATGCCGGAGCGGTCCGATGCGGCGTGCAGTACGTCGTCGATCGAGAGATTGTTGTCTGCTGCCGTCCTGCCGCCCACCTGCCGTCCCGCCCGTCGTTTTTCCAGAGCCGCATCGACCAGCAGAATGGCCTGATTGACCGCAAGTCCCACCACCAGAATCACCCCCACCGCCGCCTCCCGGCTGAACGAGGTTTTGGTGGCCCAGAATATTCCGGCTACCCCGGCCAGGCAGAGCGGCAGGGAGAGAAACACCATCAGCGCGGCCCAGGCGGAATCGAATACGATCGCCACCGCGAGCAGCACCAGAACCACGCCGGCCGCAAAGACCAGCCAGAGCCCCTTGGCGCTCTCGTCTTCCCGCCAGGTAAACTGCTGGTCGCTCACCGAATACCCCGCCGGCGCGGTGATGGACTTCATGAACGCGGTGTGGGTGCGGTTGGCCAGCTTCTGGGGCCCCCGGAAATCGTAGGCCACCACCCGCACGTACTGCTGGTCGTCCCGGCTGATGGTGCCCAGTCCCTCGCGCTCGTCCACCGCGGCCAGATCGCTCACCCGGACCGGGGCCCGGTTGCCGGTCGGCACGATGGCGTCGCGAAGCTGCTCCAGCGAGCGCTCC
>DATFGC010000442.1:0-2819 GCA_035249765.1 Gemmatimonadales bacterium
CGGAGCTCCATGGGATGGCAGTCGGTGGCGAAAGTAAGAAGTGCGTATTCCTCCCGGCGTCGACGATCAGGAGTGTATTCAGGGAGAGGCGGCGGAAAGATGCAACGACGCAAAGACGCAAAGTCTTCCCCGACGACCTCCGTTGCATCGTTGCGCCCTTGGGTCGTTGCGTCCAATTGCCAGAGCATCTGGGGTCGAGACAGTCCCCCGGAAATGCTGTCGAATGCGCCCACCTTGATCAGCAGTCGCAGATCGTCGGGCTTGATTCCGGTGCGCTCCCGGAAATCGGCGAGGCTCTTGAAGGGATCGTCATCCTGAGAGCCTGCCCTGAGCGAAGCGAAGGGTCGCGAAGCGGCCGAAGGAGCCAGAACCTGGCGCATGGCTCCTTCGCTTCGCTCAGGATGACCCCGGGCCCGCAGTATCTTCTCCGACGCACCGGCGCTCAGTCCCTTCACGAACTGCAGCCCGATCCGGATCTCGGCGCCCCTGCCGGTGGTGCGAAAGCCGCTCGCGTTCACGTCCGGCGGCAGCACCGTGAGCCCGGCGCGGCGGGCCTCCGCCACGTAGGCAAACGGAGCATAGAAGCCGCCCCCGTTGGCCAGCACCGCCGCGAAGAATTCCGCGGGATAGTGGGCCCGGAGGTAGCCCGACTGCTGGGCCACCTGGATGTAGGAGCAGGAGTGGCCCTTGCAGAAACTGTAGCCGGCAAAGCTCATCACCATGTGCCAGACTTCCTTTGCGGTCTCCACCCTGCGGCCCAGCGCCAGCGCCCCGGCAAAGAACTCCTGCGCGTAGGCCGCCAGCGCCTTGGCCGGGCGCTTCTTGGACAGCGCCTTGCGGAGCCCGTCGCCGGTGGCGAGCGGCATCCCGGCAAACACCGAGCAGACATTCACCACGTCCTCCTGGTAGACCATCACCCCGAAGGTCTCCGAGAGCACGTCGCGCAGGCTGGGATCGAGCGGTTCCCAGGCGCCGCCATGGAGCCGCTCGAGGTAGATCCGGATGAACCGGTTGGAGGCGGGACGGATGATGCTGGTGTTGAGCACCAGGATGTCGTAGTCCTCGGCCTTGCTCTTGATACAGAGGGCTCGCGACGCGGGGGATTCGGTGTAGAACACCCCCATGGTGTGGCCGGTGCGGAAGAGCTTCCGGGTCTCGGGATCCTCGCCGGCCTCGGCGCTGGTGTAGTCGAGCTGCCGGCCGGTGTTGGCCCGGACCGCCGCGATGCCGTCACGGATCACCGCGAGCGACCGGTTGCCCAGCAGGTCGATCTTCACCAGCCCGGCGTCTTCGGCCCCGTCCTTTTCGAACTGGATGACCGGCACGGTCAGATCGGGGGCGCCGTCCAGCCGCTTGGCCGCCGGCTCGACCGGCACGTAGTCGGTGAGCGCGCCGGGAACGATGACCACGCCGCCGGGATGCAGGGAGAGATGCCGCGGAGTGCCCACCAGCGAGCCGGCCCGCCGGGCAATGCCCTGCCAGGAGGCGGGAAGGTCGAGCCCGGTGAAGTTGGGATGCTCGGCCAGGAGCTGCTCGATCGGCACCTCGTCGCTGTACCAGGGAATCCGCCGGGTGACCTCCCGGATTTCCGCCGGAGGCCGGCCGTCCACCTTGGCCACCTCGCGGAGCGCGCCCCGGAGCTTGAGGGTGTTGTGATTGGCCACCATCGCCGCCCGGGGCAGGGGATACCGCTGGAACACCCATGCCAGGATGTGGTCGCGCTCGTCCCAGGGAAAGTCGAGATCGATGTCGGGCGGGTCGCTGCGCTCGGGATTGAGGAAACGCTCGAACAGGAGTCCCGCCCCCAGCGGCTCGACGTGGGTAATGCCGAGACAATAGGACACGATCGAGTTGGCCACCGAGCCGCGGCCGCAGTGGGTGGGACCGTGCTCCACGATGTCCTTGACCACCAGGAAATAATCCGCGAAGCCCTTCATCCCGATGATGGCGAGCTCGTGCTCCAGCCGGTCGCGGGTGATGGGGGCGACGGTGCCGTAGCGCCGCGCCGCCCCCTGGTAGGCCAGGACGCGGAGCTGCTGCAAGGCGTTGGTGGCCTCGACGTAGCGGGGAGGGACCACCCGCTCGCCGATGGGAATCCGGTAGCGGCACCGCTCGGCCAGCTCGCCGGCGCGATCGATCGCGTCGGGCACGTCGGGGAAGTGGCGGGAGAGGTCGGGCTCGGTCTTCAGCCAGGATCCTGAGCTGGACGTAGCGTGGTTGTCATTCTGAGGGAGCGAAGCGACCGAAGGAGCGGAGTCCCGCCGCTTCCCCTTCGCGTTGCTCAGGGTCAGCGTGACATTCGTCGCGCTCATCGTCGTATTCAGCGCAATTGCCCGGAGCAGCCGGTGCCGGGGGTGATCTTCCGGATGGGCAAACATGACGGCGTTGGTGACCACCGGCAGAAGACCCAGCCGCCGGCCGGCGGCCAGCACCGCGTGGCGCTCCTTGCCGGGAATCAGCTCGGCGAAGATGTCGGTGGGACCGGATAGCGAGACGATGCGGTCGAGAAAGGGAATGCTGGAGGAGAGGAGAATGACGCCCGCCCGATCGTGCGCGAGCAGGTCGGAAAGGCGGAAGCCGTCATCCTGAGCGCAGCGAAGGAGCCCATTCCCGGACATGGCCCCTTCGCTGCGCTCAGGGTGACATCCCCGCCAGTGGATCGCCGTCGCGGCGCGACAAATCGCCCCCCACCCTCGCTCGTCCATCGCCAGGGCCACGCATTCCTCGTCGCCCAGCACCAGATGGGCTCCCAGGATGGGACGGATGCCGGCCTCGATCGCGACCCGCTGAAATTCGACCGCACCGTACACCCCGTTGGT
>DATFGC010000443.1:0-3370 GCA_035249765.1 Gemmatimonadales bacterium
ACATACTGCTATAATTGACCCCTGACGCCACGCGCTCGCAGGCCCCACTCTCATTGACCGGTAACCCCCGGAATACCCATGGCTCTGTTTGTCTGGTCAGACGCGAAGTATTCGATTCGCTCCCTCGCCAGGAGACCGCTGTTCACGGCGGTGATTCTGCTCACGCTGGCGCTCGGGATCGGCAGCAACGTAGCCATCTTCAGCGTGGCCAACACCGTGCTGTTCCGCGCCCTGCCGTTCCAGGATCCCGAGGAGCTGGCGCTGGTGTGGACCCGTCTGCCGGCCACCAACGTCGAGCGCTCGCTGGTGTCCGGCCCCGACTTCCGGGACTACCAGCAGGAAACCACCCAGTTTGCCGGCTTTGCGGGGGCGGTCGCGATCCCCGGCACCATGACGGGTGAGGGGCCCCCGGAGCGGATCACCAACGCGTATGTCACCTCGAACTTCTTCGCCCTGCTGGGCGTGCGACCGGTGGTCGGACGGATCCACGCGGCGGATGACGCCTTTCCCATCGACCCCAAGGCGTTCGGCAGTCCCAACCCCGATTTGCCGCCCGGGAAGGTGGTGCTGAGCCACGCGCTGTGGCAGCGGCGGTTCGGAGGCGATTCGTCCATCATCGGCCGGACCGTCCAGATGGACGGCTGGGGCTCGGTGGTGGTCGGGGTGCTCCCGCCGACCTTCCGCATCTACCTGCCCCCGGATGCCGGCATGCCCACCGATATCGATGCCTGGGGCGTCCTGCCGAGCAACATCGGTGACTTCGCCCGCGACGCGGCCTGGCTCACCGTGGTGACCCGGCTCAAGCCGGGGGTGACCCTCGAGCAGGGCCAGCAGGAGATGGACCGGATGGCGGCCCGGCTCCGCGAGGTCCATCAGTTCCACAAGACCCAGAATCTCCAGATCGTGGTGAACGGGATGCACCGGGACGTGGTCAATCACGCCCGGCCCGCGCTGCTCGCGCTCCTGGGCGCGGTCGGCTTCGTGCTGCTGATCGCCTGCGCCAACATCGCGAACCTGCTCCTGGTCCGGGCGTCTGAGCGCGGTCGCGAGATTGCGGTGCGAGCGGCGGTGGGGAGCGGCCGCGGCCGGATCGTGGCCCAGATGCTCACCGAAAGCCTGGTGCTCGCCGCCGGCGGTGCCGTCCTTGGGCTCCTGCTCGCCTGGCAGGGTATCGGGATCATCAGGGCGCTGAGCCCGGCCGATCTGCCGAGGATCGAGACCGTGGCAATCGACGCGCGGGCTCTCGCGTTCGCGGCCGGGGTGAGCATCCTCGCAGCCATCGTCTTCGGGCTCACCCCGGCGCTCAGGGCGGTGCGGGGGAATCTCGCCGACGGGCTCCGGGACCGGGGGAGCGACAGCGGCAGCGTGCGCGGCAACAAGCTGCGCACCGCGCTGGTGGTGGGCGAGGTGGCGCTCTCCCTGGTGCTGCTGATCGGCGCCGGGCTCATGGTCCGGAGCTTCAGCCAGCTCCAGAAGGTCGATCCCGGCTTCGACCCGAAGAACGTGGTCACGTTCAACGCCCCGCTCAGTTTCCTGAAGTACCTGTCGAGCCAGTCCCGCGCGACCTTCGTCAACCAGCTCGGCGACCGGCTGGCCGCGATCCCCGGCGTCGAAGCCGTGGGCGGCGTCGCACCGCTCCCGCTGGCCGGCGGGGACCAGTACGCCGTGGGCTCCTACGGCCGGATCGGGGACCCGGACGACGTCTATCGGGCCAACAAGGCGGATATGAAGGCCGTGTTGCCGGGCTACTTCGAGACCATGAAGATCCGGCTGGTGGCAGGCCGCACCTTGGAGCGGGGTGACAACGAAGAGCCGGCCCTGGATGTCGCGGTCGTCGACGAGAAGCTGGCCCGGCGCGTGTTCGGGAACGCGAACCCGCTGGGCGCCCAGCTCATGGTGGACCATTTCAATGAGAAGACCTTCTCGCTGGAGCGTCTCCCCGTGACCATCGTCGGCGTGGTGGCGAACGTCAAATCCGCCTCGCTGTCGGCCGAGGGGCGGGAAACGGTCTACTTCCCGTACGTCTTCACCTCCTTTCTGCCGCTGACGTTCGTGGTGCGCACCGCCCGGGATCCCACTGGGTTGCTCACCCGGATCCGGGCCGAGGTCAACGCCCTGGACAAGGACGTCCCGGTCGCCGACCTCACCACGCTCGAGTCCTGGGTGACCAAGGCCATGGCGCAGACCCGGTTCCTGCTCGCGCTTAACGGCACCTTCGCGGGGCTGGCCCTCATCCTCGCCTCGCTCGGCTTGTACGGGGTCATCTCGTACTCGGCGCGACAGCGCACCCGGGAGATCGGCGTGCGGGTGGCGATGGGCGCGAACAACCGGGACGTGCTGCGGCTGATCCTGGGGCAGGGAATGATCCTGGCAGGGATTGGCATCGTGCTCGGGCTCGGCGCCTCCCTCGCGCTGACCAGAGTGGTGCGCAGCTACCTGGTCGGGGTCAGCAGCACCGACGCGCTCACCTTCGTCGGGGTGCCGGCGGTGCTGCTGGTCGTCGCGGCGGTGGCGGCCTTCCTCCCCGCCCGGCGGGCGAGCCTGATCGATCCTTCCCAGGCGCTGCGGGACGAGTGAGGGTCCGGAGGCACCCAGAGCGACGGCTGTCACCCCGAGCGAAGCGAGGGGGCGGATCTACACGCGAAGTTTGGCCCCTTCGCTTCGCTCAGGGTGACAGGGCCTAACGGCGAAGCGCGGCCTCCAGCCGCTCGCCCAGCACCGGGCCAAGTGAGCGCGAGAAGGTCCTGGAGATGTGATCGTCGTCGGTGTACAGCACGACCCCGTCACGCTCGGTCGCGCAACGGCCCCCGCTCATGTCACACACCTGATCGTTCATGTCGATGAACCGCACCCCGAGGCCGCGTCCGGCCTTGTCCTGGGCCCTCTGCGCCCGGGCCATGAATCCGAGATTCGGCTCGAACCGGCAGTCCCCGGCCCACGGCAACTTCGCCGCCCGACGAGACAGGCAGCTGGGCACGTCGAACGGAGCCCAGGGCACGTCGCGCATCACGATGACCCGGATCCCCATGCGGGTGAGCCGGGCATAGGTCCGCCGCAGTCCCTCGGCCCATACCGATTCCGGAAGCCTCGGCTCGACCCCGTCGCCTTCCATGTAGTAGTCCGCGTTGGACAGGATCGCGGCCCTGGGCCGCTCGGCCGCCAGCCGCCGCATGACCGCCTCCTGAAAGCCGGCGCAGCCGCGATACATGCGCGCGGCCGCCCCGCCGATCAGCCCCCGCAGGTCGGCGACCGGGCAGGCCCCCATGACGTAGGGCTCGATCCGCCAGCCGTGCTCCTGCCCGGCCCGTTCCAGTCCTCCCAGCCAGTGCGAGGCATGCGAGTCGCCCAGCAGGGCGATGGTGGTCGCGGA
>DATFGC010000444.1:0-4782 GCA_035249765.1 Gemmatimonadales bacterium
CGAGATGGCCAAGCTCGGGGCCAACGCGGATGGGGCAAGAATGATGGCGGTGATCCGCCCGCGCTTGGAGGCGGCTCAGAAGCAGACTCAGGCCGCGCTCGACGCGGCCAGGGCCATCCTCACGGCCGAGCAGTGGAACTACCTGCCCGACCGCCTGAAGAATCCGCGGGGGCCGGGGGGAGCCCCGGGGCAACGTCGCGTTCCGCCGGAGAGCGACTAGATTGGAGGCATCACCGGAAATCAGGAGCACCTGAAATGCGCCACACCCTGGCGGGTCTTGGCATTCTGCTCATGGCGGCTGCGACCCCGGCACCCGCGCAGACCGTGTCCTTTGCGGGAACCTGGAAGCTGAATGCGAACGAGAGCGACAATCCGGCGCTGAAGCTCCAGGCGCTGCTGGAAAAGGGACCGACGGTGGTGAGCGGCATGCGGGAAGGGCGGGGCCGCCCCAGTACCGGCGCCGGCCGGCTTGACCGCCCGGAAAGCGGCAGCTCCGGTGCCGCCAGCGCCTCTGCGGCGGGCGCGGCGGTGATGCGGAGCGGGCCCTATGGCCGAGTCATGAAGCCCGCGGCCCAGATCCTGGTGGTCCAGACCGACAGCACCATCGTTATCAGCGACGATGCCAGCCTTCCCCAGACCCTTTACCTGGATGGCCGCAAATCGGAGGAGCCCATGCCGGGCGCGGAGTCCATGTTCACCACCGCCAAGTGGAAGGACGGGAAACTGACCGTGGAGCGCAAGCTGGGCGGCAGCGGCTCGATCCGGGAGGTCTACACCCTCGATGCCGCCAAGCGCCGGCTCATGGTGGAGGCCAAGCTGACCAGCGCGGAACTGCAAGGGACACTTGAGGTTCGCCGGGTGTACGACGCCGTCAACTGACCGCTTTCTGAAGTATTCCCGGCGCCCGGGGCTCCCGCTGCTCCGGGCGCCGTTCTCTTGCGGGTAATCCCCATCTTGGAGTGAAGATTGGTTCACTCCCCTTTACCGATTCTTTAGAGATCCAGCCCCTAAACTCGTCCGCACACACTACACGCAGACGAGGTCCCATGTTGACCGGAACGAGATTCACCCTGATCGCCACCGTCGCCTCGATTCTGGGCGTTGGAGCCCTGCTCACCACCGCCGCCACCGGAGGCCGGGACCGGGGAGTGGAGCGGACCGATTTCGATGTGGTGCGAACCGCCATCAGGCCGGCATTCGACGCCCGCCTGGCGCCCGCCACTGACGCGGGAATCAAGGAGTTCAGGATTCCCATGACCCATGAGACGATCGAAATCGCCAGCGGGGTGAAATACACCGGCTGGACCTTTGGCCACACTGTGCCGGGACCGGTCATCCGGGTCCGCCAGGGCGACCTGGTCCGGATCACCCTGGTCAACCTGGCCAAGGACATGCCCCACTCGATCGACTTCCACGCCTCGAAGATCCCGATGAACCACGCCATGAAGTCGATCGGACCGCGGGACAGCCTCCAGTTCGAGTTCGAGGCCACCACCCCGGGAACCTTCATGGTGCACTGCGGGACCCCCCCGGTGCTGATGCACATCGCCCAGGGCATGTATCTGCCGATCATCGTGGACCCCAAGGGCGGCTGGCCCACCAACGCGGACAAGGAATTCGTCCTGGTGCAGAGCGACTTCTATCCCAAGGGATCGGTCAGCGACAGCACGCTCATGGAGGGCGACTGGGACGCCATGCTGAACGGGAAGGCCACCTACGTGGTGTTCAACGGCAAGGCGTTCCAGTATAAGGACGCGCCGCTCCAGGTCGAGGAGGGCGACCGGGTCCGGCTGTTCGTGATGAACGCGGGGCCGAACCTCCGGAGCGACTTCCACGTGGTGGGCAACATCTTCGACCGGGTCTATCCCGGCGGCAACCCGGCCCAGGTCATCGACGGCGTGCAGACCTGGACGGTGCCCACGGGGGGCGGCGCGGTCTTCGAGCTGACCTTCAAGAAGGGCCAGGCCGGCAACGGGACCTACGCCTTCGTCACCCATGCCTTCGCCGATGCCAGCAAGGGCGCGGTGGGACTCATCCAGGTCGGCAAGACCGCGACCATGGCGGGGCACTGATGCTGGCCCTGCCCCGCACCGCCGAGTATGCCCTGCGCGCGGTCTCCTACATCGCGGAGCACCAGGACAAGGGGCCGGTGCCGGTGTCGGAGATCGCCAAGGCGTTGAGCGCGCCCCAGAACTACCTGTCCAAGACCCTGTACCGGCTCGGTGCGCTCGGGGTCCTGGAATCGGTGCGGGGGGTGCAGGGCGGTTACCGGCTGGGCGTAGTGCCGGAACAGTGCCGCCTGGCGAGCATCGTGGAGCCGTTTCTGGCCGAATCGGAGCACCATTGCATCATGGGTCGGCTGCGCTGCAGCGAGGAGATGCCTTGCGGGGCGCACCGGCGTTGGATGGCCGTGCTGAACACCGCGAGATCCTTCTTTTCGGAGCTGACCATGGCAGACCTGCTGACCCCGCCGGTCAACGGCGCCACCACGGTGAACGAGCTGCTCCGCCGTCACGCCGAAACGCTGCCGGTCCTGAGCCGGCTCGGGATCGACACCTGTTGCGGAGGGGAACAGTCGCTGGAGGAGGCCGCCCGGATCGCGGGACTCTCCCTGGCCGAGCTGCTGGCCCAGCTCCAGCCGGTGCTGGAGGCGGCGTGAAGCAATACGACCCCGGGGAAGCGGCCCGTTCGGCTGTGTCCGCTGCGCCCGACCGGCCCGCGGTCTTGGTACTGCACGACGAAGCGGAGGGACGGCTGGTGGTCTTCCGGATCGGGCCGGGGCAGAAGGTGGCCGAGCACACCAGCGCATCGAACGTGTTTCTCTCGGTCGTATCCGGCGCGGGGTACGTGAGCGGTGCGGAAGGCGAGCGCGCGGTGGGCCCCGGGGAGATCGTGGCCATCGCGCCGAGGGAGCCGCATGGGATGCGGGCCGACGGAGAGGAACTGGTCGTCGCGGCGTTCATCACGCCCCGGCCGGGAAGTCGCTGAGATGGAGTGGTTCGTTCGGGCTTTCATGCGGGCCAGCCTGGTCTGGCTCGCGCTGGGCGTCACCCTGGGCGTGGCGATGGCGGTGCATCCCGAGTGGCGGGTGTTCCGCACCGCCCACCTGCACCTGACCCTGGTCGGGTTCGTCACCATGATGATCTTCGGGGTGGCGTATTACATCATCCCGCGGTTCTTCGGGCAGCCTCTTTTCAGTCGTAGGGTGGCCTTCGCCCAGTGGTTCGTGTCCAACCTCGGGCTGGCCGGCATGGTGGCGGGATTCATGATGCAGGCATACGCGGTCCATGGATGGACGGCCGTTCTGGTGACCGGCGGCGCGCTTCAAGCGCTAGGAGCCTACGGCTTCGTGTACAACATCTGGCGCACCATTGGCGGGTCGGGAATCCCGATTCTCCCGGTCAGCCTGACCCCGCCGAGGCGGCCGGTGACCTAGGCTAAGCACTCCGCGCACGCCACACGTTGGAGCCCTGGCGAACCTCCGTAGCGTGGTGCTCAGGGCGTCGGGGTGAGCCTCGCGTTCAATCGGGGATACCCAGGCCCGCAGATGAGCGATGGGAAATCGGTGACCCGGAGGGGCTCATACCCCTGCGCGCCGAAGCTCAGGGAGAGTCCGGTGCAGTCCCCGGGCATCGGGCTGGGAAGTCCTTTGGTGACATAGAGCCCGGTCGAATCCGTCAGAGCCGTTTCGGTCCAGCTGCGGGCCGGCGCATCGAAGCGCACGGTAACACCGGGAAGCGACTCGCCGGTTACGGCAGAGGTCACCAATCCGCTGAAGCTGAGCGGGATGCTGAAGTTCCACCCGCCGCCGCGCTCGCAACCTTCCGAATGGAGACAAAGCTCCGCTCCAGTAAGGTCGACCCCGCACGCGGTAGCGCCGAGCCAGCTGAGGCCGAGGAACAATAGGGCATAGCGAGGCCGGGACATGGCACCCTGCTGAGAAGAGGTACCGAATAATCCCCGCCGCCGGTCAAGCAGAGGTCAAGAGCTATTTCCTGGGCTGGGGGACGCTGGTGCCGAGGCTCTAGAAGTAGGTGGCGAACCCGACTTGGAACCCCCCGGTCTTGGATGGCGGATTCCCCGCCGGATCACGCGACGACTCCCGGCGATAGTTGAGCCGGACCACCGTGCCGCTCGCCGGCCGGAAGCTCAGGCTCCCGGTCACCGCATCGACGTCGTCGAATATCGTGAGGCCGGTCGAGCCGAAGCTCCCCCGGTTGAAGTCCACCCGCTCCAGCCGAAGTCCCACGCTCACCACCGGATCCGCGAGCCCCTGGATCCTGGGGCGCCAAACCGGCAGCACCGCATCGAGATGGACGCCCCACTGCCGCTCGCCCAGCAAATCGGCCAGGTCGTCCGGCACGTCCACCCCGGCCCAGGCCGCTTCCCCCCGGAGGCTCAAGCCCCTGACCTCGGTGTTGAAATCCACCGCGAAGATGGAGACGCTCCGCTTCTCGTCGACCGGCTCGCCCTCGATCCGGAAGGTGTTGTAAATCCCCCGGTACAGCGAAACCCCCAGCTCGCCCACCGTGCGGTGCTGAGCCGCGATCCGGCCGGTGAAGGCCGGCGAGCCGTTGTTGTCCTCGGCGAAGCGATCCTCGGTCTTCCCGCTGGGAATGTCGGTGCGGCCGGTCGGATTGAGAATCACTCCGTCGCCCAGCCCGTTCACCAGGTAGGCGTCGTAGGACAGGGAGAACCCGGGCGGGGCCAGGCGGCCGTGCGCCCCGAAGCCCACTTCGGAAAGCGTGGACGGAATGATCGCGGTGGAGACCAGAGGCCGCT
>DATFGC010000445.1:0-2336 GCA_035249765.1 Gemmatimonadales bacterium
GCAGCACCTCGAGCTGGCCCGGGACGTGGAGGGCGCGCCAGAGCGGCGCGAGGGCGCCGAACCGCTCGGGCGCTATCCCGTCGAGCAGGTTGTGGCCCAGGACCAGCACCGCGCCGAACCCGGCGACCGCGAGCCGCGGCAGGTGAACCAGCCCGGCGAGGACCAGCATCGAGGCGCCGATGGCCCAGATCACCTGCGCCACGAACCCCACCGCCAGCTCGGTGGTGAAGTACCAGCCGAAGGTGATGACGGTGAACTCGAGGAGGACCAGCCAGAGCCCCCGGCTCAGCAGGAACCGGCTCAGCTCGCCGGGGGTGCGCCGGGTGCCGGCGATCCAGGCGCTGGCCCCGGCCAGGAAGACGAACACCGGGGCGCAGAAGTGGGTGATCCACCGGGTGCCGAAGAGCGCGAGGTCGGTGCGGGTGAGGTCGGTCGGGTCGAAGTGAGCGTTGGTGAAGTAGGCCCGCACGTGGTCGAGCACCATGATGACCATGACCAGGCCGCGGAGCAGGTCCACGTGGTCGAGCCGGCGCCGGGCCGGCGGGAGGCTCGTGGCGGCCGGGGGTCTGCGGACGCGATAGGAGCCGGACGGGGTGTCGGGCAGGAGCACCGTGCTCATGGCAGTCTCGCGCTGATATGGATGCCGAAGACCGGGACACCCACGCTTGCGGCGAACCGGGAGGCCGGCGGCCATCCTGGCGGGGTCGGCGCAGCAAGAATTGCCGGTTTTTTGCAGCGGGTGTCACGATTCTGGACGGCATGCAACGCGGGCAGCTTGACCGTGCGGCCGGCGCACCGTAATCTGGCTGGTTGAAACCCCATCCCATTGAAGCCACCTGACCCGGAGTGGGCCCTGCCCCGGTCGCTCGCCACGTGAAGGACCGATCCCACGAAGACCCCGGCACGCCCTGGCTCGGGTGGGTGGACACGGTCGCGCTCCTGAGCCAGGCGCAGGCGTACGAGCTGGCGGGCTCCATCCGGCACGCGGAGGCGGCGTACGGCTCGCTGATCGTGGCGGCGACCCGGCAGCAGGATCACGCCACCCTCACGGTGGCGTTCCGGCGGCGGGCGGTGCTGGCGCACCAGTCGGGCGACGCGGCGCGGGCGCGGAGCGGGCTGCAGCAGAGCTACGCGGTGGCCACCATGATGGGCGACCGCCGGCTGACGGCGGAGACGCTCAACACGCTGGGCGGGCTGGAGCTGGAGACCCGGAACCTGGAGGCGGCGGAGGCGGCGCTGCTGGAGGCGGAGACGCTGGCGAGCGCGGATCCCACCATCCTGGCCCGGGTGGAGCAGAACCTGGGCATCGTGTCCAACATCCGGGGCGACCTCGAGCTGGCGGAGAGCCACTACCGCCGCTCGCTGGCGGCGTACGAGGCGCTGCCGGACCCGCACGGCAGCGCGATCGCGCACCACAACCTGGGCATGCTGGCGGGCGACCGGGGCGACTACGCGGGGGCCTCCGAGCACTTCACCACCTGCGAGGACCTGGCGGAGGCCAGCCGGGACGCGCAGCTGGTGGCGCTCTGCCTGCTGAACCATGCCGAGGTGCTGGTGGCGTTGGGCGGGCCGGGGAAGGCGCGGGAGAACGCGGAGGCGGCGGAGCGGATGTTCCAGGGGCTGGGCGTGCACTTCGACGCGGGGGACGTGTACCGGGTGCTGGCGCTGTGCGACCGGGCGGAGGGGCAGCTGCGGCAGGCGGAGGCCCGGCTGGTCCAGGCCCGGGAGCTGTCGCGGCAGACGGGGGCGCGGCTGACGGAGGCGGAGGTGCTGCGGGAACTGGGGCGGTTGTATGCGGAGACGGGTCGGGCGGCGGAGGGCAGAGCGCTCTTACACGAGGCGGCGCAGACGTTTGCCGGGCTGGGGGCGAGGGGGGACGCGGAGGCGACGGAGCGGGAGGCGGGGCGGCTGGGGGAGGGGGTGGGGACGTGTCCGGATTCTTGTGTGTGAGCCCGTGGACTACCCGGCGACGAGGAAACGGTCCGGGTAGAGGATCGCAAACTCGTTCATCGGGCCTTCCACTCTCGTGGGGCCTGGCGCCAGCCGGGTGATGTTCCGGAGCACCAAGTAGATCAGCTTGCTCGCCGCCTCGTCCGAGGGGAAGTGGCCCCGGATCTTGAGCGCCTTCCGCAGCTGCATGTGCAAACTTTCGATCGCGTTAGTGGTGTAGAGCATCCGCCGCATCTCGGGTGGGTGGGCGAAGAGCGGGATCACCTGCTCCCAATGCCGCCGCCACGCCGGGACGATCGGCGGGTACTTCCGGCCCCAGTCGCTGGCGGCAAAGGCCTCCAGCCGCCCGCGCGGCCTCGGCCGTCGGGGCCCGATAGATCGCCTTC